>JAYSVA010000473.1:0-5755 GCA_043718785.1 Hyphomicrobiaceae bacterium | reverse complement strand
GCGCGGCAGTTTCGGCGGTGTAATAGCCGCGCCTCACGTCCCGTTCAACAAGGGTTGGATCACGCTGAGCGGGATCGCCGAAACCACCGCCGCCGGGTGTCATCACCTCCACCCGGTCGCCGGCGCGGATCAGGATGTTTTGATCTTTCGACAGATGCTCTGGCGTGAACGTTTCGCCGCCGCGATGAATTTTTACAACATTGACCGCGCCATCGCCGCCGCCGCGCACGCCGGGTGGGCCGAACCGGCCGTGATCCATGACGAACGAGGCGCGCGCCTCGCCGCGCAGCAGCTCCACCTCGTAGTGCACGCCAAAGCCGCCGCGATGCAGGCCCGCTCCACCAGAGCCTTCACGCAGCGCGAACCGGCGGAACAACACCGGATAGTATTGCTCCATCACCTCGACGGGCGCGGTTCGGGAAATGCCGATGGTTGAGCAGCCATTGGTCAGGCCGTCGTGCACGGCATTGCCGCCATAACCGCCGCCGGTGATCTGATACATCACATAGCCCGCGTTCTTTTCCGGGTCGAAACCGCCGAGCGCAAAGTTGCCGGACGTGCCAGCCGGTGCCGCCGTCACACGATCAGGGATGGCCTGCACAAGTGCCAGGAACACCGCCTCGGCGATCCGCTGCGAAACTTCCGCCGCGCAGCCCGAAACCGGGCGCGGGTAGCGGGCGTCCAAGAAGGTGCCAGCCACGCCGGTGACCGTCAGCGGTTCGAACGTTCCGGCGTTGATCGGCACATCCGGGAAGATGTGCTTTACCGCGAGGTAGACGGCGGACAGCGTGGTCGCAATGACGGAATTCATCGGCCCAAGGCACGGCGGCGACGACCCCGCGAAATCGAAGTGCAACGTCTCGCCTGCCTTCGTGACGGCGAGCGCGATGCGCAGCGGTTCGTTGACGACGCCGTCTGAGTCAACAAACGCCTCCGAGCGATAAATGCCATCCGGGATCGTTGAAATCTCGGCCCGCATCCGATCGGCGGAGCGCACGCGGATCGCCTTAATCGCCTGTTCCAGGGTTGCCCGGCCATAGCGTGCCAGCATTTCCATCAGTCGGGTTTCGCCGGTCGCCAGGGCCGCCGCCTGCGCCTTGATATCGCCGATCCGCTGGCTGGCGATGCGGATGTTCGACATGATGATCGCGAAGATTTCCCGATCCATCTCGCCGCGCTTAAACAGCTTGACTGGCGGAATGCGCAAGCCCTCTTGCTCCACCTCGGTGGCGTGGGCTGAGAAGCCGCCGGGCACCATGCCGCCGATGTCGGGCCAATGACCGGTGTTCTGCAGCCAGCAGAACAGCTTGCCCTCGACGAAGACCGGGCGGACGAAACGCACATCCATCAAATGCGTGCCGCCGAGATAGGGATCGTTGACGATGTAGACGTCGCCCGGTTCAGGCGGTGCCACCTCGCCCTCCCGGATCAACCGGATCAGTTCGCCAGTTGAATACTGCATGGTGCCGACGAACACCGGCAGGCCGAACTCGCCCTGGGCAATCAGCGCCCCAGTGGCGCAGTCGTAAATGCCGTCGGAGCGGTCATCAGCTTCGGCGATCACGGGCGAGAACGCCGCGCGCGAGAAGGCGAGGTCCATCTCGTTGCAGACCTGCTGCAACCCGGCCTGAATGACGGCAAGCGTCAGCGGATCTATCGGGGGATCAATCACCGTCATACCTTGATCCTCAAATTGCCGATGGCGTCGAGCCGCGCCGTGGCACCGGGTTCGATCACCGTCGTCGCATCAATCTGCTGGATGATCG
This sequence comes from Hyphomicrobiaceae bacterium, assembly GCA_043718785.1. GTDB lineage: Bacteria > Pseudomonadota > Alphaproteobacteria > Rhizobiales > Hyphomicrobiaceae > JAYSVA01. Next base: position 3,989 of record JAYSVA010000473.1, on the reverse strand, counting down.
CTGGGCCGGTGATCACGCTATCCAAAGGCAATGCTTCGCGGGCATAAACGGCAGCTTCGTGCCAGCGGCCATCGGCATACAGCCGCCGTTCCGCGATTTTGGCTGCCGCAACAGACGACATGCGTTTTGAAGCGTCGAGCAGCGATGACAAATCGAGCTTGCGCCGCCGTCCGATCACCGACGTGATGAGATTAACAACCACCGCTCGGATTTCCGGCAACCGCAACTGGAAGCGTTTGAAATACGCCGCCTCGAACAGTGCCTGCATCGCCTCGCGGCTGAAGTGGGCATCGGGCAGGGTGACGCGGATCAAATGCGTCTGGCCACGGAATTGCATCTCAGCGGCATGGAGCACCTGTGTCTCCTCGATCTCGGCGGCCTCGCGTTGCAGCACGGCGTTGGCTGACACGCGCTGGGCCGCCAGCATGTCGTGCACGATGGCCATATCCAGCCCGTCGAGTGGGCGATTGAGCGTGTTGACCCGGTCTTGCCGGAGATCGGCGACGAGGCAGCCGAGCGCATTGGTGAGGCCTGGTCGCGCTGGCACCAGCACCTCGGGGATGCCCAGTTCGCGGGCCAGGGCGACAGCATGCAACGGTCCGGCCCCGCCAAAGGCGAACAGCACGAAGCCGCGCGGATCATGCCCGCGTGACAGCGAGACCAGCCGGATCGCCCCGCTCATATGCACGTTGCCGAGCCGGATCACAGCGGCGGCGGCCTCGTCGACGTCCATGCCGAGCGGCGCGGCTAAGTCGCGGGCGAACGTGGCGCGGAGGGCATCCAGCGACACGGCTTTGTCAACGGCGGTGAGCGCCGCCGGATCAAGCCGCCCGAGCAAAAGGTTGGCGTCAGTGATGGTCGGCCGTGTGCCGCCGCGCCCATAGCCGATGGGGCCGGGGAACGAGCCGGCACTTTCGGGCCCGACCTGCAGCATGCCCGCGCGATTGACCGAGGCGATTGACCCGCCGCCCGCACCGACCGTCCGCACATCGACCATCGGCAGATGAATCGGCAGGCCATAGTCGATGGTCAGTTCAGCCGACACTTCGGGCACGCCGCCATGGATCAGCGCCACATCGGTGGAGGTGCCGCCCATGTCGTAGGTGATGGCGTGCGATAGGCCCGCCTGCGCCAAGGTCGCGGCGGCAGCCATCACGCCGGACGCTGGGCCAGACATCACGGTTTTCGCGGCTTCGTCCGCCACTTGGGCCGCTGGAACGGTGCCGCCGTTGCCGTTCATGACCAGCAGATCGCGCGCGAACCCGCCCGCCTTCAGCTCATCGGCGAGGCGGCGGATGTAGCGATCCAGGATCGGCTGGACGGCGGCGTTGACGCTCGCTGTGGTGCCGCGTTCGTATTCGCGATACTCCGATAGCAGGGCATGGCCGAGCGTGATGTAGCCGTTCGGCCAGAGCCCCCGGGCGATCTCGCCGACACGCAGCTCATGGGCGGGGTTGGCGTAGGAATGCAGGAAGTGCACGACCAGCGCCTCGCATCCGGCGGCGATCAGCGCCTTGATCTCAGCCGTCACCGCCGCCTCATCAAGCGGAATGACGACCTGACCTTTGGCGTTGAGCCGTTCGGGTACCTCGCGGCGGTTTTCCCGCGCAATCAACGGCTCGAAGGTGCCGAACAGGCCATACGGCTTGGGTCGCGTGCGGCGACCGAGTTCCAGGCAATCGCGAAACCCCTGTGTCGTGATCAGCCCAACTTTCGCGACCTTGCGTTCGAGCACGGCATTGGTCGTCGCCGTTGTGCCGTGGATGATCAGATCGAGATCTGCCGGCTTTACGCCCGTCGCTTGGATCGCTCGCAGTACGCCGATGGCCTGGTTCTCAGGAGTTGTCGGCACCTTGGCGAGATGAATGCGCAAGCGGCTCCCCTCGCCCTCCGTCATCAGGAGGTCGGTGAACGTGCCGCCAACGTCGATACCCGCAACCCGTCTCACAGCTGCACGTCCTTATCTCAATCGCTTAGGCGTGGCCGAATATACGGACCTATATCGAATGGTCGATTATCGGTTGCTGGGACAGACACCTCACTTGTATGCGAACGATATCACTCCAAAAATTGGATGCAAGACGGTTTAACCGCGGCAGGGTAACGACGTTTTCTTGTCCATTTTTTCTCCCGCGGGCTTTTTTACCGTGTTTGGCCATAATGCGGCCGCGGATGAAGACCAGTAGGGGGCCATGGGTACTCTAAGGCTGACAGGGAAATGGAGCCAAGTGGCGGTGAACGCGCTACTGTCGCTGGTACTCGCCTTGGCCCCTTTGCTTTCGCAGATGTCTATGGCCGAGCAAGTTCATGCCACACCTTACGCCGTCGACCCATCGGTTAGTGAGCATGCAGGGCATGACTACGAGCAAGCTCACGATCAATCGGATGCTAGTCACCACAATCAGGGGGCTGCCGAGAAAACTGCGCGTATCGAGGCGGGTCCGAATACACCGTGCCAAGGTTGGCGCGGAACTCACGATAGTGCCGGTGAAATGGGCTGTTGCGGCACATTTTGTCACTCTATAATGGCATTGCTAGCCATGCCAAACGCCAGCCACCAGTACGAGCGCTGCGCCTTCATTTCCTTTGTCGGCATGCCGACGGATACGATCCCCGCTGAGCAGCCTCATCGCCCGCCGTCCATCCTCATGTCGCATTGATGATAGCGCCATTGCGAGCCTTCCCAGGCGCGCAATGCATGTCCGCATTCGACGTGAGGATTCCAACATGTTTTCAATGAATTTGCCGGTCCGCACGGCGACGCGTGCTTCTGCCGGGCCACGCATACTTGTCGTGATCGCGTTATTGCTGCTGGGTCCAGGGCAGCTGACAGCGCACGAAGGCCATGATCACGGGCCGGTACTGGCACCGCTGCCGGTGAGCGTGCAGCCGCGCGCCAGTGCCACCGCAGACGAGTTCGAAGCGGTGGCCATTTTGAGCGGTGCAACGGCCGCCCAACGCGAGCTTTTGGTCATCGTTGATCGCTTCGCGACCAACGCGCCGGTGGGTTTGCCGGGTGCTGCCGGTGCGCCAGCAGTCACAACCACGGTTACAGTGACGGCAGGCTCGCTGGAGCTCAAAACGCAGCAGGTGGCGGATGGCACGTTCCGGGTCGCCTGGCCCGTGGCTCTGGCGGCGGGAAAACATGATCTGGTCATCGCCGTGCAGGCTGGCGAGATCAGCGATCTTCTGCTGACGACACTCGTTGTGCCGCCATTGCCGGGCGGAACCGTCGCGACTGCGACCAAACCAAGTCTGCTGGACCGGCTTCGTGGAAACTCAGCGCGCGCATCGGCTAATCCCGCTATTCCGACGTTTGTGGTCACGAGCGATGCCCCGCGGCGTTTGGCTGACGGCAGTGTGTTCGTGCCGAAACCGACGCAGCGGCTGCTTGATGTCCGAACTGAACTGGTGCGGGAGGCACCACACCGGCCAAGCCAGTCGCTCGTTGGCCGCGTCATCGCCAATCCAAACCGCAGCGGCCACGTCCAAAGCACTACGGGCGGGCGCATTACGCCGCCAAAAACCGGACTGCCGAAGTTGGGCCAGGCGGTAAAGGTCGGGGATGTGCTGGCGTACGTCAATCCAGCGTTCCAGGCGATCGACAGCGCCAATGTCGCCCAGACTGCTGGCGAGCTTGAGCAGCAGATTGAACTGGCGCGCTCCAAGCATGAACGCGCGCAACGTTTGTTGGCCGCCAATGTCGGCACGCGCGTGCAGGCCGAGGAGGCGGAGCTTGTGTTCCGCAGTCTCGAACGCCGCCGCTCCACACTGATGACGAGCCAGCTTAAGGCTGAACCGCTGGTGGCTTCTGTTGACGGCGTGATCTCCGCCGCTCGCGTTGTGCCCGGGCAAGTTGTGGCGCCGCAAGATATCCTGTTCGAGATCATCGATACCCGCAGCTTGTGGGTTGAGGCGCTAGTGTTCGATGCGACGGCTTCACAGACGTTCGAGAAACCGGTTGCGAGCACACAGGGCGGTGCGGCGTT
>JAYSVA010000472.1:0-14047 GCA_043718785.1 Hyphomicrobiaceae bacterium | reverse complement strand
CGAACGCCGCCGCCGCTGAGCCGGTCGCCGGGTCCTCGTGCATGCCCATGGCGGGGGCAAAGAACCGGGCGTGAAACGCGTTGCCGGTGTGGCGCGTCTCCCGGCAGTACAGGTACACGCCCTGCGGATGCTGGCCGGTGGTGACCGCCGCCCAGTGCGCGGCATGGACGTCGGCCCGGGCAATCGCCGCCAGTGACGTCACCGGCACGCACGTCACGCCAACACCGGCACTATACTGCGTCGGCTTGTGGTTGGCGAACCCGATCTCGGACGGTGACAGCCCCAACGCCGCCGCCAGCAATTGCGTATCGGCGGCCGCCCCGGCTTCCTCCGGCAGTTTCGGCGCGTCGAACTCGGCGAACGTCGCCTGCCCCGGCCGCAACCGCACACCCACACGGACCATGCCGACCGTCTCCTCGAGAATGACGATGGCGTCCTGATCCGCCACCTCGGCCCCGGCGCCCATCCGCAGTTCCGCCAGCAACACGGCAGTTCCGACCGTCGGATGCCCGGCGAACGGCAACTCCTGCGTTGGCGTAAAAATCCGGATTTTCGCCGACGCAATCGGGTTGGCCGGTTTCAGCACGAACACCGTTTCCGACAGGTTGAACTCGCGCGCGATGGTCTGCATCTGCGCCCCCGACAGCCCGTCCGCCCCCTGCACCACCGCCAGCGGATTGCCCGCAAACCGCTTGTCCGTAAAAACATCGAGTGTGTGAAATGGTAGCTGCATTGTCATGAGATCCCCGTTTTGCCGGGACTGTGCAGGATTTACGGGGATGGGGAAAGGGGGGCGTGAGATTCAGAGGCGGCATAATATTCACGGGCAACCAAATTTATCGCGACTTACGCCATGAGTTGGCTTCAGGACAAGCGAACTCACTGGTCCAGTAGTACTTATCTTCACTTGACATCCTGCATTGTTCACGGCTTTTGCCCACCGCTCGTAAAGTGCCGCGCCGTCGCCTTCGCGGTTCAGCACGCGATTACGCTCCGAAAGTTTGAAAAGACTAAAAGCAATTTGCTGATAATTTGGCTGAGGCGTATTTTCGAGCACGATGAGTGCGCGTTCGAACAAGACATCTGCTTTCGCTGTTTCATCAATTTTTTGATAAAGCCCGGCCAGTCCGTTAAGTAACGACGGCATTTGGCTTTTGTTTAACTTTTCCGGTTTTTCCAGTTCCGCAAGTTCTCGCTCGAAAAACTTGATCGCTCGATTGTAAAGAGGCGCTGCTTCCGCGCTTCGTCCTAACTTATGATAAAAATTAGCGAGTTCGATGACCCGCCGAGACATAAAATCAGGGAAAAGAGGAGGTTTTGCATATTCAATTTCATCTAATAAAAGTGCACGCTTTAGCAGCGTTTCGGCTTGATCGAGTTGACCTGACTTAATATACCGACTTGCATTCTCAGCCATTCCGTCGGATGTTTTATCCCTTATTACCTGTAACTTTTCCTGTATCACCAAACCACGTTCGCGCAGGGATGCCGCATCAGCCAGGAGGCCGCGTTGTTCACGTTGCCTTGCGAGCAGGTCCAAAATCGATGCGTATGATCGAAGCGTTGCTTCGTCTTCTTCGCCAGCCCCCTTTTCAAAAATCTTTAACATTCGCTCGTACAAACGTTCGGCATCTGCAGCACGATGCTTGTCGAAGCTATAAATGAACCCAAGGGTGCTCAATCGAAAAAGGAGGGACGCATCAGTCTGGTGGAGCCGCTCAGCCACCACCAGCGCTTCTTCTGCGACCAGTATGGCTTCGCTTAATTTGTTTTGACCGAGGAGTGAAGTCACTTTGCGGTCCAGCGCAACCAGTGTGTCATCAGCGCGCAACGGTCCAACGGCGGATATCAAAATCGCGATGGTGGCAAAAAATCGTGCGAGCCGGCGACTTCTCCAAATTACCTTCATTTGACACCCAGTTCATGCTTGCGGCAGTTTAGTGAGAACTCATTGTAAGGCTATAAACCTTAACAGAACTCATGTTCCTCATGCCACAAGCAAATACAAAGCCGAATACCGAATACCAAAATACGCCAAATACGGGGACAATAATAAGTAGGTTGGGTTAGCAGGCCGATGTCGTCGAGATAACACTCCGGCGTCCGTTCCTGCGTAACCCTACATTCCCCGGGTGGTTGTTGGGTTACGCGGGGTTTAGTTTGCTCATTTTATCGGCAAACTCCGTGGCCCGCTAACCCAACAAGGTGCCGACGGGGTGCCGGGAACCAAAAACCTGGGACCGTGTATCTATTCCTGCCCCCCCGAACGAGTGGGCGGCGCAAGGCGCAAGCGGGCTTTTGCGCCCTACGGTCGTACTCCGGCTTTAACACTGATGCCCGGCTAAAACTTTGCAAGTTATTGGCTGCGTCGGACGTCGCCGCCACCGCGCTGCTCCGTGGTCATCAGATCATAACGTAGCTGTTACAGTCTCAGCGGCGGGCCGAGTTGTTATGTTCGACCAATCAATAGTAATTTACGCGTGCGTCGCCATGGGTTGCTCTGAGCTACGGCCCGACTCGGACGCCGGTTTTGTGCAGGCGGCTCATCAGGCGGCCCTTCTTGGCGGTGGCGATGCGAACATGGGCATGCACGGTGCCGTCATCATCGGCATCGGCGTGCATCACGTCAGCGTTGTCGTGCAGCCAGGCGAGCACCGCGCCGTCGGTCGCCGGAATTGCCAGCTCGATCTCCTCGTCGTTGGCGGAGAAGCGCGTATCGATGTGGCGCAGCAACGCCTCCAGGCCCTCGCCGGTGACCGCTGAAACCAACGCGGGTGCACGTTCGCGGCGGCTGGCGGCGTGCATGGCTTCCTCCCGCGCGCCCGGTTCGAGCAGATCGACCTTGTTCCAGACCTCCAGGATGTTCGACTTGGCGGCACGCGCATCGATGCCGAGGTCGCTCAGCACCGCTTCCACGTCGGCGCACTGCGCGTGCGTCTCGCTGTGGGCGATATCACGGACATGCAGGATGAGATCGGCGTTGATCACTTCTTCCAGGGTGGCACGGAACGCGGCCACCAGCATCGTCGGCAGGTCCGAGATGAAACCCACCGTATCAGACAGGATGATGCGGCGACCGCTGGCCAGTTTCAGCTCGCGCATCGTCGGGTCGAGCGTGGCGAACACCTGATCCTTGGCCATTACCGACGCGCCGGTTAGCCGGTTGAACAGCGTCGACTTGCCCGCGTTGGTATAGCCGACAATCGCGACAATCGGATACGGCACGCGGGCGCGGCCCGAGCGATGCAGGTTGCGGGTTTTCACCACGACTTCAAGCTCGCGATGGATGCCGTCAATGCGGTCTTGAATGAGCCGCCGGTCGGTTTCAATTTGGGTTTCGCCGGGGCCGCCAAGGAAGCCGAAGCCACCACGCTGCCGTTCCAAGTGGGTCCAGCTGCGGACAAGGCGGCCCTTCTGGTAGGTGAGATGCGCCAGCTCGACCTGCAGGCGACCTTCCTTCGTGCTCGCGCGCTGGCCGAAAATTTCCAGGATCAGCCCGGTGCGGTCCAGCACCTTGGCGTTCCATTCCTTCTCAAGATTGCGCTGCTGGATCGGCGTCACCGCGTGATCGACGATGACGAGATCGATCTCCTCATCCTCGACCAGCTTGCGCAACTCCTCGACCTTGCCGGAGCCAATCAACGTCGCCGGACGGGCATGCGCGACCGGCACCAATAATGCCGTGCGAACATCGAGTTCGATGGCATTTGCCAGCCCTGTTGCTTCGGCCAAACGGTCAGCGGGCGCGTGCAGCGGCGGAACGGGCCGGTCGGGTTCAGATGCATTTTGCCGAGGCCGACTCTTCGCCAATACAGGCACCACAACCAGCGCGCGCGTGGCTCGACGCGCCGTCTCGATCATTGCCGGACGGCCACGCTGTTCCCCGACCGTTTTGACGGCGGTTTCAGCGTCAACCAGTTGCTCGTCGTCAGCGCGGCTTTGGTGGTCGATCTGGGGGTCGTCGATCGGGGCGTCTCCGTTGGTCGGTATCAGCTCGGATCAGCTGGGTCACTGTCCATCAGATGGACGGGCTGACCAGGCATGATCGTCGATATCGCATGCTTATACACCAGCTGCGAATGGCCGTCACGCCGCAACAGTACGCAGAAGTTGTCAAACCACGTGACGATTCCCTGCAGCTTGACGCCGTTGACGAGGAAAATAGTCAGAGGGATCTTGGCTTTACGCACATGATTCAGGAACGTGTCCTGGAGGCTGGCTTGCCGTTCAGTAGGCATTGTTGTTGTCCCGTTGTTGCGGTTTTTTGGCCAGAATCGGGTAGGCGACGAAGCGTATCTCAATCGCATATCCGAAACGCGATATCAGCATAACGCGAATGACGCCAGATCGGTTCAGTCATTCCTGCAACACAGGTGTGTGTCGAGATGGACCAAAATACACTCAGGTTCCAGCCGTCGCAAGTCCGTGCGCCGCGCATTCCGTTACGTAGCTTGGAAAACGGAACTCCCCACCGCTCACGCGGGAGCCAATTCGGCGATTTTGTGGAACGCGGCCCGCAATTTGACTGACAACAGGCCAGGTGCGCCGTTACCAATTGATACACCGTCGATGCTGGTAACCGGCATGACAATATTTCCGGCTGACGTAATAAATGCTTCACGTGCCTTCTGAGCTTCAGCAATCGTGAATGCGCGCTCCTCAAAACGCACACCTTCACTAGCCAGCACATCGATCAGCGTCGTGCGGGTGACGCCCCTCAGAATTTCGTTGGTGATCGGCCGGGTGACAAGCGTGCCGTCCTTATCGACGATCCAGGCATTGCTCGATGCGCCCTCGGTAATCTGGCCTTTCGTGTCGACAAACCAAGCTTCCTTCGCGCCCTCGGCCTTAGCGGCTTCCTTGGCGAGACTGGCCGGCAGCAGCATCACGGTTTTGATATCGCAACGCTCCCACCGGTTGTCCGGCACGGTTTTCACAGCAATGCCTTTGGCCGCGCGTTCGTCGCTGGCCGCTTTGTCACCGCACCGGGCAATGACCACGACAGAGTTCGGCGTGCCTTTGGCCGGGAACAGGAAATCCCGTGGTGCCGCGCCGCGCGACACCTGCAGATAAACCGAACCATAGTCCAGCCGGTTGCGGCGGATAGTTTCGCGCAGCACCCGGCTCCAGGCGGCGCGGCTCATCGGTTGCGGCATTTTCAATTCATTCAGCGAGCGCTCAAGCCGATCCATGTGTCGGGTTTCATCGACCAAGCGACCGTCCAGCACTTCGCAGACTTCATAAATCGCATCGCCAAACTGAAAACCACGGTCTTCCGCGTGGATCATCGCTTCGCCATAGGGCACGTAGCGTCCGTTGCAGTAGATGATGCGGCTCATGGCGAAGCTCCCGGTCAGCAAATCATGGCGATGGCAAATCAGCGCCCGCCGCTTATGCCACAATACAAAAAAGGGTGCGACGGTTTCCCGTTGCACCCTTTGATGGTGACCCATCGCTATGCGATGAGCTTAGATCTTGTGCGCCATGCGCTCACGTTTCGTGTTCAGGTAGCGCTCGTTGTAGGACGAGGCCTCGATCACGTGTGGCACCTGTTCAGAAACAGTGATGCCGTAAGCGCGCATCGCTTCAACCTTCAGCGGGTTGTTGGTCAGCAGGCGAATGTCCGTTGCCTTCAGATCCTTGAGGATCTTAGCGGCAAGTTCGTAATCGCGAGCATCAACCGGCGCGCCGATGGCCAAGTTGGCATCGACCGTATCAAGGCCGTTGTCCTGCTGGGCATAGGCTTTCATCTTGGCAACGAGACCGATGCCGCGACCTTCATGATATGGGAAGTACAAGATGATGCCGTTGTGACTTTCGACCACGGTATCCAATGCCTTCTGCAGCTGCTGATAGCAGTCGCAGCGCAGCGAATGGAAGATGTCGCCGGTCACGCAGCCACTGTGAACGCGCACGAATGGCGCATCCGTGTTACCGGGGGTGCGATAAACCAATGCCATCGCCTGATAGGAGGCGCTGTCATCTTCATAAGCGTGTGCCTCCATTACGATCTCACGGCCAAGATATTCAATCGGCAGTGTCGTGTGGGCGGTATCGGTGAAAATCGGAGCAATCTTCGCCGATGGGACGCGTGCGGTTGCATTACCGGCCAGCGTACTATTGACATGTACTGCTTCAACCCAGGCTGCCTTGGCAGCTCGGGCGAAAGGAGCGCTTACTACGACGGGGTCCGTGTCCTTTGGCAAACGTGCCAAAGACTGGACCAAACTATTGATATTCGTCATTTATAGCCTCGATGCAGTCGTGCGACAATCGCACAGAAAAAAGCCCTATAATGGTGGAGAGGCGCGGGTCGTTCGTAAGAAGGCTCCATCACCGGAAGGCGGCGGGCCCTATTATCGTCCATTGGGCATATCTGCTATGCGTCGCTGTTACGCAGCGCTCACAAACGCCTAACGTCGCTCACGTCGATGTCCGTTTCCTTTCCGCTTAGGGCTTGGCGCAGGCTGGCGTGATCTTGGTCGTAAAGGACCTAAAAGTGTGGCCCAATTGCGATATTAACGTCAGGGAGACGCAACCAGATCAACGTGTCCACAGTGGCTAACGAATACCTTTTCGTTAACGCCATGGTTTCAGTACGTTTATCTGCTCTGCTCAGCCCCTAGCCAACCTTTCTCGCTTAACCAACCGAATATGAACGCCGCCTGAATTGCCCACCGAAAATGACTGTTGCCAATTAGGCAATGCTGCCGCCCAGCTCATCTTCGATGTGAATACGAATAATCTCTTCGAAGCTCGCTTCCGCCTTAAAGCCCAGCGATTCCGACCGTTTAGCCGAGAAATTGCGCGGCCATCCCGCAACAATCGTCGTGATCGCTGCGTCCGGCACCCGTTTAATGCGGCCTACCACTTTATCGCCCGCGACCTTCTTCAGCGCGGCGATCTGCTCGCCCACCGTTACCGACAGACCCGGCATCGTCAGCGCCCGGCGCGGACCGATCTTGTTGCCGTCAATGGTCGCTGCGTGGCTCAGAAAGCCGACGGCGGCGCGCGGCGAGGCGTGCCAGTGGCGCACGTCCTCAGACACCGGAAGCACGGCTTCATGACCCGCCAACGGCTCGCGGATGATGTTCGAGAAAAACCCAGAGGCAGCCTTGTTCGGCGTGCCCGGCCGGACGCAAATCGTTGGCAGCCGAATGGCGACGCCATCCAGGAAGCCTTTGCGCGTGTAGTCCGACAGCAGCAGCTCGCCGATGGTTTTCTGCGTGCCGTATGAGGTCAGCGGCGTATTAAAGAATTCATCGCCGATGGCATCCGGGAACGGCGCGCCGAACACCGCAATCGAAGATGTGAACACAACGCGCGGCTTGTTACCCGCGTGACGCGCCGCTTCCAGCAGATAGCGGGTGCCATCCAGGTTGATCCGATAGCCCTTGTCGAATTCTTGTTCAGCTTCACCCGACACGATGGCGGCGAGATGGAAAATCACGTCCGGCTTATCGGCCAGCAACTTGGCAGCTTCGGTTGGCACGCTGAGGTCGCCAATCAGCGTCTTCACCGGGAAACCTGCGCCCGGCGGCGACGTCGGCATCACCACATCCTGCATCGTCAACGCGGTGATGGTCTTGCCACCGAGATGGCCGTCAGCTGCCAACTTCTGTGCCAGCTTGCGGCCAACCATGCCCGCGCCGCCGATGATCAGGATTTTCATGTGGGTTCCCCAGAAAACAAGCCTTCGGCGACCAGGGACTTGTCCCTGGACCCGCTTATTTCTTCAGCTTCACTTTATAGGCGGCTTCGGTTTTGCCTTTGACTTCGGCTTCCGTCACGCCCTCGGCGAGTTCGATCAGGGTCAGGCCAGTGCCGCCCTTTTTGTCGACTTCGAACACCGCGAGGTCAGTGATGATCATGTCGACCACAGACGAGCCGGTCAGCGGCAGATTGCATTGTTTCAGCAGCTTTGACTCACCCTTGGCCTCGTGCTCCATCAGCACGATCACGCGCTTGACGCCCGCGACGAGGTCCATCGCGCCGCCCATGCCCTTGACCATTTTGCCCGGGATCATCCAGTTGGCGAGATCACCGTTCTCAGCCACCTGCATGGCGCCGAGGATTGACAGGTCGATGTGCCCGCCGCGGATCATGCCAAAACTGTCAGCCGACGAGAAGAAGCTGGTGGTCGGCAACTCCGTGATCGTCTGCTTGCCGGCGTTGATCAGGTCAGCGTCCTCGGTGCCTTCAACCGGGAATGGCCCCATGCCGAGCATGCCGTTTTCGCTCTGCAGCTGCACGCTCATGCCATCGGGGATAAAGTTCGACACCAGCGTTGGAATGCCGATACCAAGGTTCACATAGAAGCCGTCTTTGAGTTCTTTCGCAGCGCGTGCTGCCATCTGGTCGCGTGTCCAAGCCATGGTGGAGCTCCTGTTTGTCTGGGAATTGTTGGGGGCGGTGTATCACTGCCCGTCCAGGTTTTCGACCAAAAATGTAAAGCATCAGGCGGCCCTAAACCGACCCGATCGAGTTCAAGCCATCAGGACATCCTCGTAGATGTCGGCGAGTGTCAGTTTAGCCGTTGTTCCGGCGATCAGGATTTCATCCGTTGATGTTGTCAGGCGACGCCCCAGCCAGTCACCGCCAGCGTCCCGTTCGTACACCAGCACGCTCATCGCTTTCGGATCGATGAGCACGATTGTGCGCAGTTTCGGGTGCCCCATGTACTCCGGCAACTTGACCTGCTTGTCCGTCTTCTCCGTTGTCGGCGACAACACCTCGAAGGTCGCGACGGGATTCTGCGCTTCGTAGGTCGCATCGTCAGGCGCTGAGCATTCAACCGTCACATCAGGCCGCCGGATCCGCTTGATCTTTGCCCGGAGCGCCGTATCCGAAGTCGCCGCCCAGCACCCGCTGCCCCTGAGCTGCGCGAACAGCAGACCGATCACATTGCTGGTGATCCGGGCATGCCTGCGGCTGGCGCCGGCCATGCCTGTTACTGACGGAACCAAACTGCCCGCCGCCTTGGCTGCAACCGACGGCGGCATCGGCCACATCGCGACCGGCACACCATCAACGAGTTCGTACTTCTCCTCCTGGGTCAGGCACCACAGCAGGAACTCGTCCCCGGTCATTTCAACTGGTATTGGCTTCTTCGGTTTCGTCGCCATTGCATGCCTCTGACAGAGCGCCACTCACTCTACCACCTCAGCCGTCGAAAATCTCGACTCACCCAAATCACGCGACTTTCCGCACGGTCCGGTTCTCGATGCGCTTCACCGCGTTGGGCACGTGGACGATGCGCTTGACGAAGATGCCGGGCGTAATGATGTGGTCCGGATCGATCTCACCCGGCTTCACTAGATGCTCGACCTGAGCCACCGTCTGCTTGCTGCCGGTTGCCATCATCGGATTAAAGTTGCGGGCGGATTTGCGGTAGACGAGGTTGCCTTCGGTATCGCCCTTCCAGGCATGGATGATGGAGAGATCCGCAACAATGCCGCGCTCCATGATGTAGGTCTCGCCGTCGAACACCTTGGTCTCTTTGCCCTTGGCGATCTCGGTGCCGACACCGGTCTTGACGTAGAAGCCGGGAATGCCAGCGCCGCCAGCACGAATACGCTCGGCCAGCGTGCCCTGCGGGTTGAACTCGATCTGCAGCTCACCGGCGAGGTACTGCTGGGCGAACAACTTGTTCTCGCCGACATAGGACGAAATCATCTTCTTGACTTGCTTCGTCTCGAGCAAAATGCCGAGACCACAACCGTCGGTGCCCGCGTTGTTCGACACGAACGTCAAACCGGTGACACCCGAATCGCGCACGGCGACGATCAGCTCTTCCGGGATACCGCAGAGGCCGAAACCGCCGCACATAATCATCATGTCGTTCTTCAACAGGCCAGCCAGCGCTGATGTGGCGGTCTTGTGAACTTTTGTCATCGTATCGAGCCCCTATTGGCGACAGTTTCGTGACCTTGTAGCGATTGCCAACGCGAGGCGCTACCGCGTTTTAGCTGCGGCTGATCTGCATCTTCGCAGGTTTGACCTTGATTGGCTGATAGTCCACATCGGGGCCAACTCAGCAATAGGTGACCCATGAAAACCTACAAGATTGCAGCCATTCCAGGCGACGGCATCGGCACCGAAGTCATCTCAGCCGGCGTTGAAGTACTGGAGGCATCGGCGAAGCGCGATGGCTACAAGGTCAAAGTCGACCATTTCGATTGGGGCGGCGAATACTACAAGAAGCACGGCCTGATGATGCCAGTGAACGGCCGCGACCTCATTCGCAAGCACGATGCCATCATGTTCGGCTCGGCTGGCCATCCCGAAATTCCCGATCACATTACGTTGTGGGGCCTGCGCCTCAACATCTGCCAGCCGTTCGACCAATACGCCAACGTCCGCCCAACCCGCATTCTGCCCGGCATCACCTCGCCGCTGCGTAATGTCACTGGCCCGGAACTCGACTGGGTGATCGTTCGCGAAAATTCCGAAGGCGAATACGCAGGCGTCGGAGGCCGCGTGCATCAAGGCCTGCCGCTCGAAGTCGCCACCGACGTGTCGATCCTGACGCGCCCCGGTGTTGAACGGATCATGCGGTTTGCGTTCAAGCTGGCGCAATCGCGCCCGCGCAAGTTGCTGACGGTGGTGACGAAGTCCAACGCCCAGCGCCACGCCATGGTGATGTGGGACGAAATTGCGCTGGAGATCTCGAAAGAGTTCAAGGACGTCAAATGGGATAAGATGCTGGTCGATGCCATGACCATGCGCATGACCATGAAACCTGAGACCATCGATACGGTCGTCGCCACCAACCTGCATGCCGACGTGCTGTCGGATCTGGCCGCCGCCCTCGCCGGTTCGCTTGGCATCGCGCCGACCGCCAACCTCAACCCGGAGCGCACGTACCCCTCGATGTTCGAGCCGATCCACGGCTCAGCCTTCGACATCGTCGGCAAAGGCATCGCCAACCCCATCGGCACCTTCTGGTCCACCGTCATGATGCTGGAACATCTCGGCGAAGCCAAAGCTGCCAACCGCCTGATGCGCGCCATCGAGCGCGTCACCGCCGACCCCAAGTTGCACACACCCGACCTCGGCGGCAAAGCCACCACCAAGCAAGTTACCGCCGCCGTATGCAAAGCCCTAGAAGGTGATAATACTTAGTGGATTGCTACCCGCGCGGCAACGAGGCCAACGCCGCATCGACCGCATCGCCGAAACGTTCGACGATGCGGTCGATGTCAGCCACCGTGACGATAAACGGCGGCGCGAGCATGTTGTGATCGCCGAGACGTCCGTCGATGCTTCCGGGCATCGCGTAACAGGCGAGGCCGCGCGCCATCGCCTCACGCTTAACCCGAGCGTTCAGCTTCAGGCCTGGATCGAACGGCGCTTTGGTGGTGCGGTCCTTGACGTATTCAACCGCCCAGAACAGCCCGCGTCCACGGATATCGCCGACGTGATGGTGGTTGCCGAACCGCTCGCGTAGGCGACGTTCCAGATGCTCACCTTGGCCACGGACATTGGCCAACAGATCATCGCGTTGGATCGTCTGCTGCACCGCCAACGACGCAGCGCAGGCAATCGGATGCGCCAAATAGGTGTGCCCGTGCTGGAAAAAACCGGAACCGTCGCGCATGGCCGCGAAGATCGTCTCGGACAGCAGCACCGCGCCAATCGGCTGATAGCCCGCGCCGAGCCCTTTGGCGATGGCCAGCAGATCCGGCGTGATGTCCTCCTGTTCGCAGGCGTGTAGCGAGCCCGTTCGACCCATGCCGCACATCACCTCGTCGAGGATCAGCAGCACACCGTGACGGTCGCAGATTTCGCGCACACGCTTGAAATAGCCAGGCGGCGCAGTTGTACAGCCTTGCGTCGCGCCGCCGACCGTCTCAGCAACGAAGCCGATGACCGTTTCTGGCCCCAGCACATTGATCTTGGCATCAAGTTCGTCGGCTAGCCGTTGGCCATATTGCTCAAGCGTTTCGCCATCCCGCAGGTCGCGATACGCATAAGGCGGCGCGACGTGATGGGCGTCGAACAGTAGCGGCGAGAACTGCTCACGCCGCATCGCGTTGCCGCCAACCGCCAGCACGCCCAGCGTATTGCCGTGATAGCTCTGGCGGCGACCGATGAAATGACGGCGCTGCGGCTGGCCGATCTCGACAACGTACTGCCGCGCCATCTTCAGCGACGCTTCCATCGCCTCCGAGCCGCCGGAAACATAATACACGTGCTCGAGCTTCGGCCCACCAACGCTGCGCGGCGCATGCTCAACCAGATTATCCGCCAGCCTCTCAGCCACCTCCGTCGTAAAGAACGACGTGTGCGCATACGCCAGCTTATCAACCTGCGCTTTAATCGCCGCATTCACCGCCGCGTGTCCATGTCCGAGGCACGACACCGCCGCGCCGCCGGACGCATCGATGTAGATTTTTCCATCTGCGCCGATGATCTCAATGCCCTGACCGCCGCTCGCCATCGGCAGCTGATCGCCGCCATGAATCTGGCGATGCAAAATGCGGGTTTTGCGGGTGGATGAAAGGCTGTTGGTCATCACGATCCTCGGCTTCGCTGAAGCGGTCGGACGGCATAACAGCACGATTGCCGACACTGATCTAGCGCGGCGCAGCAGCTCAATTTTCCGGGAGGATAAATGGTACAGCTTCCCTGGCTTGAACAGGGGACCTCTAGAATCACAATCTAGCGCTCTAACCAACTGAGCTAAAGCTGCACACCAGCCACAGAAGCTCCAAACAGACCCTTGGCGTCAAGTCATTTTTTCGCGTACCCAGAGCCTTAGGCATCAATGCGCGGTCTGGCCGCGCCGTTCTTCACCGGAACCGCGCGGCGGACGTTGACTTCACGAGCGATATCCTCGATCTCGCGACGCGTTGCCAGCACCCCCTGTTCGATGGCTTCTTCGGCGCGGTGAAAATCGAACAGGCCGATGTCAGCGAGGCGCGGATTGATCATCGCGTCGGGCGGATCGCCCGCAAGTCGCGAGCGCGCAATGCGGTCCTGAACGATGTTGAACGCGTCCACCATCACGGTCGAAATACCCGGCACGTCTTCGCTTGGCCCGAACAACTGGCGCTGCAGCAGCTTGCGCATCGACCGGCGGCCGGTCGATTCCACCAGCGTCTGGCCAACCATCGGCTCGTCATCATCGACGCCCTGATCGCCGCCGTTGGCAACGACCGTGCCGCGGCCGAAGCTATCGGCGTTGAGGTTGACAGCAATGACGTAGCGCGCACCCAGCGCTCGACACACCGTCACTGGAATTGGATTGACCAACGCGCCGTCGAACAGCCAGCGGTTGTTGATGTTCACGGGCTTGAAGATGCCGGGCATCGCGTAGGAGGCACGCATCGCCTCGACCAGTGAGCCTTTTGACAGCCAAACTTCGTGGCCGCTGCCAATTTCGGTCGCCACAGCTGTGAAGGGCTTTTTCAGGCTTTCAATCGGGCGTTTGGCCAGCTCTTTCTCGAGCCGGTCAGACAGGCGTTGGCCGTTGATCAGGCCGGATCCGGAGAGATTAAAGTCCATGAAGCCGAAGACTTTGCGCCGCGTCAGATCGCGCGCGAACACTTCGAGTTCGTCAAGTTTGTCGGCGGCGTAACAGCCACCAACCAGCGCACCAATTGACGTGCCTGCTATGATATCGGGCTCAATGCCAGCGTCGCGCAGGGCTTGCAGCACCCCGATGTGCGCCCAACCACGCGCCGCGCCGCTTCCCAGCGCCAATCCGATTTTCATCCTTGCCATGGCCTGACCCTCTCCTGGCAATGAACACCATCTCCGCCCCAAATGTAAGGCAACAATTATTGTCCAACGATACAACTTCTTTGCAACCATTATGCCGCACAGAAGTTAAGCGAACTTAAGCGCCGTTGCCAATTGCGACGATGCATCAGCTAGTTGACGCGTCCTTATACGCCCTACATCCGGCCGCTCGAGACGAGCGCCGGGGTTCAGGGCAAAAAAGGGGCGAGGCAGCGGATGCCGCTGGGTCTTCCCAAGTTGGTAGCGAAACAGCATCGGCTGCCTCTGCATCGAGCAAAGCTGCGGCGCACGTGCCAGAGTT
>JAYSVA010000471.1:0-2665 GCA_043718785.1 Hyphomicrobiaceae bacterium | reverse complement strand
GCAGCCGATCCGCACATTTGCGGCTGGCGATCATTGGCGCGGGATGCGTCGCCGTTGGACCGGCGAACACGTGATTGCCCCAGGCGTGATCCCAGTCCGCATGCGTATTGACCACCAGCAGCTGCCGACCAGCCAGGTGCGGATGCGTAATCGCCAGCAGCGCCTCAGCCGTCGCCCGATTGACCAGCGTGTCGATGATTACGACGAACCGCTGCGTCACCACAACAAACGTATCCACCAGCGGCTCACAGCGGCAAACCAGGATGCGAGGATCCCACCCCTGGTTCGGCACCACGACGACGCTGTCACTAGCCACCAGCTTGCTCCCTCGGTTCTTTCGTACTTGTGGAGCGCCTTCGCGAGTTCCGACACTCTTGGATCAAGGCGTGCGGCGCGGCAACTGACGAAATAACTCCCGCGTTTCCGGCGTTATGATCATCGACCGATGACCCGGCATCGTGCGGCCATTAAAATGCATCGTCGCGACCAGCTCGTGATAACTGTCAATTCTCAGCCATTCCATAACAGCGCTATGGCCGCATTTTCCGGCCTCCAGACGCTCAAGAACGTCAGCGAGCGTAAGGCCGCTAAGGTCGTTGTCGATTCTGTTAGGGCTAGCCTGCATCGCGTTTGCTCTTTCGAAGGTAAGTCGAGCGCATTTCTTCGTCCGGGCCGGCTGATCAAAGGGCCGCATCGATGTGCGCCGGTTGGCGTTGATCAGATCAATGACATCGGCTGCATCAGTCACAAGCCCTTCCTTGTGCATAACTTCCAGCCACCCCGTCGTGTTGAGCAGATGAACGTTGGCAAGCGTTGCCACCGGAAGGGTAAGCACATCGGGGTCCTCGAACAGAACCAACGGCACAAAGTGAGGCCCGCTCGTTTTGGCAAGTCGCCGCGCATATTCGCTAACGGCTTCTTCGCCCAGATTACTGCCCGAAGCATTTGGATCTCTCGCCCGCAAGGTCTTGAAACCGAGACCAACTACGGTCTCGATAATCTCAATGCTGTTGCCATGACGTCGCAGAAATGCTGCGACCCGCCCACCTGGGTCGTTCTGCGGCTTAGTGATTTCATAGTGCACTTGATCAACGATCTTGATCGGCACATTGAAAGTCGTCAACAGGTCCAAACGATCAACGCGCGCCAGTGTCAGCACAGGGCTGTGCATCTGGGATTATTAACGCGACGTCGACAATTTTCTTGGTCATTTCGATCCTCAGTTATCGACGTATGCCGCTATGCAGCACCCGCTTTCAGCTGGCTTTCTTTTTCCAGTTTCAGGCGCTCGGCGATGAGGAAGGCGAGCTCCAGCGACTGGTCGGCATTGAGGCGCGGGTCGCAGTGGGTGTGGTAGCGGTCCGACAGGTCAGCGTCCGACAGTGCATGGCGACCGCCGGTGCATTCCGTTACGTTCTGGCCGGTCATTTCAATGTGGACGCCGCCCGCGTGGGTGCCCTCGGCGCGGTGGACGGCGAAGAACGCGTCGACCTCGCCCAAGATGCGGTCAAATGGCCGGGTTTTATAGCCGCCATTGCCCGATGCGGTGATGGTGTTGCCGTGCATCGGATCGCACGACCAGACCACATGACGGCCCGCCTTCTTTACCGCCCGGATCAGCTTCGGCAGGTGGGCCCCGACCTTGTCCGCGCCGAACCGGCAGATCAGCGTCATCCGGCCCGCCTCATTCTTCGGATCGAGGATGTCGAGCAACTTGAGCAGGCCATCCGGCTCCAGCGACGGCCCACACTTGAGGCCGAGCGGATTACGGACGCCACGGCAGAACTCGACGTGGGCGTGGTCCGGCTGGCGGGTGCGGTCGCCGATCCAGATCATGTGGCCGGAGGTGGCGTAATACTCGCCGGAGGTTGAATCGAGCCGCGCCATCGCCTGCTCAAAGCCGAGCAGCAGCGCTTCGTGGCTGGTGTAGAAGTTGGTCTGACGCAGCTGCGGCGTGTTCTCAGACGTAATCCCGCACGCCCGCATGAACCCCATCGTCTCAGTGATGCGGGCCGCCAGCGCCTGGAACCGGTCACCGGCCGGGCTATCCTTGACGAAGCCAAGGTTCCAGGTGTGCACCCGCTCCAGGTCGGCATAGCCGCCAGTCGCAAAGGCGCGGATCAGGTTCAGCGTCGCGGCGGACTGGCGGTACGCCTCAATCTGGCGCTGCGGATCGGGAATGCGCGCCTCCGACGTGAACTCCGGCCCGTTGACGATATCACCGCGATAGCTCGGCAGCTCCTCGCCGCCCTTTTTCTCCGTCGGCGACGAGCGCGGCTTGGCGAACTGCCCGGCGATGCGCCCCACCTTCACCACCGGCGAGCCGCCCGCATAGGTCAGCACCACGGCCATCTGCAGGAAGACGCGGAAGAAGTCGCGGATGTTGTCGGCGCGGTGCTCGGCGAAGCTCTCGGCACAATCACCGCCTTGCAGCAGGAAGCCGTTGCCCATGGCGACAGCGGCGAGGGACCGCTTCAAGTCGCGTGCCTCGCCGGCAAACACCAGCGGTGGAAACGTCGAAAGCTTGGCCTCAACCTCTGTCAGTGCCTTGGCGGAGGGATACTCCGGCACCTGCATGATAGGCAACGATCTCCAGCTCTCAGGCTTCCACGCGGACGGCATAAAACGTACTCCAAATAGGGTGATGCATGGGGACCGCTCACTT
>JAYSVA010000048.1:0-10768 GCA_043718785.1 Hyphomicrobiaceae bacterium | reverse complement strand
CAGCCTGCCACTGATCGACAGCCTGCTCCGCTCGAACGGTGACCAAATCGCCGAAGCGCTGCGGCTGCTCGCGCCGTTCCGGGGTCGCAAGATCGGCTTGCTCGGACTGACGTTCAAGCCGTCAACGGACGATCTGCGCGAAAGCCCGATGCTAGATCTGCTGGCCGAACTGCTAGTCGCCAACGAAACGGTGCGGGTATTCGACCCCAACTTGATCGACGCGACGGCCCATCGCACCGGCCAAATCGCACACGCCTGCCGCGCCAAGCCGACGCTCGCCGGCCACGCTGGCGCTATTGAGACGGCGCTGCAGACCAACCTCAGCGACGTCATGTCGTGGGCAGACGTTATCGTTGTCGCGCATGCCACCGATACATTTCGCCAAGCTGTGCAAAAGCGCCAACCAAGCGTCTACATCGTTGATCTCGCGCGCCTATTCCCACACGTCCCAGCTGATTTCACCTATGAAGGGATCGCCTGGTAAGTCCTCGCACAGCGGAACCCTTGACGTGACAGCAGGCGCGGGCGAGACCCTGCACATGGTGCAATCGGGGGCTTGTTGAATGACGCGTTCGATGGACCGGCGACAAGTGGTGACAGGCGCATTGGCTCTCACAGCCGCGCCCGCCCTAGATGTTGTCCGCGCAATTGCCGCCCCCAACGATCTGACGTATGGCCCGACCGCGCCGTTCCAATTCGAGACCCTGAAGGCCCGCGCCCGTGATATGGCCGCGAAACCTTATGTGGCGCCACCCCGGCCGTCGCCAGAGATCGTCAGCGAGATCAACCACGCCGTTCACGGCTCACTGCACTACCGGGTCGACCGGTCACTGAACGGCGAAGGTCCGGGCAACTTTCCCGTCACGTTTTTCCATCTCGGCCAACACTGTCAAAAATCCGTCCGGATGTTTCAGCTCGCGGGCGGCGAGGCACGCGAGATCATCTACAATCCCGCACTGTTTGATATGCCCGGCGACAGCCTTGCGCGCGGCGTCGGTGAGGATGCCGGGTTTGCCGGGTTCCGCTTCCAGGAGAGCCGCCGAGGCCATCCGAACCGCGCCAACAACGGCAAACTCGACTGGCGAACCAACGATTGGGCGGCGTTCCTCGGCGGGTCGTACCTGCGCGCAATCGGCGCTGACTACCAGTACGGCATGTCGGCACGCGGGCTCGCCATCGACACGGCGGTTGCGGACGTGACCGAAGAATTCCCCGATTTCACCGATTTCTACATCGAAGCAGCCTCTGAGAACTCAGCCACCGTCTACGCCCTACTGTCCAGCCCCAGCGTCGCGGGCGCTT
This sequence comes from Hyphomicrobiaceae bacterium, assembly GCA_043718785.1. Classification (GTDB taxonomy): domain Bacteria; phylum Pseudomonadota; class Alphaproteobacteria; order Rhizobiales; family Hyphomicrobiaceae; genus JAYSVA01. The sequence continues at coordinate 9,466 of JAYSVA010000048.1, read as the reverse complement.
ACAAATTCCGGCTCGAGCGCGGCAAAGGCGTCACCATGGATGTCGAGGCGACGCTGCATGTCCGCCAGCCGGTGACCCGGTTCGCGTTAGCGCCTCTAACCTCAATGTACTGGTTCTCTGAGACCAACCGCACCGTGTCGCCGGACTGGCGGCCCGAAGTACACGATTCCGACGGCCTAGCGCTGTGGACCGGCAGCGGCGAGCGCATCTGGCGACCATTGAACAACCCGCCGCGCACCACCGTTTCATCGTTTGCGGATGACAACCCGAGAGGCTTCGGCCTGCTGCAACGCGACCGCAACTACGGCAGCTACCTCGCTGGCGCGCACTATGAGCGCCGCCCCAGCGTCTGGGTCGAACCGAAGGGCAATTGGGGCCGTGGCTCCGTGCAACTGATTGAAATTCCGACCGATGACGAGGTCAACGACAACATCGTTGCCGCCTGGGTCCCCGCCGAACCGGTCAAGGCCGGGCAGACGGTCGATATCGCCTACCGCCTGCACTGGCAGAACGACGCGCCTGATCCCGGCCCACTAGCCCGCACGGTCGCGACGCACACCGGACTTGGCGGCGAACCCGGCGCCACGATCCGCCCGCAGATCAATCGCAAATTCATCGTCGAATTCCTCGGCGAGCCGTTGGCGAAACTGCCTGCGGGTGCCATCCCCGAGGCGATCCTGACAGCCTCGCGTGGCACGTGTGGTTCGCGCACCGTCACCGAGACGCTGGCCAACGATGTGCCGGGCCATTGGCGCACGTCCTTCGACATCGACGTCACGGGCACGGATCCGGTCGAGCTGCGGCTGTTCCTGCGCAGCGCTGGCGTCGTGTTAACCGAAACCTGGGCCTATCAGTACCATCCAAGCGCGGCACACCTCACATGCGCCTGATCATCGCCGCCATCGGACGGCTGAAAGACGGACCGGACCGCGAGTTGGCGGACCGCTACCTCAAACGCCTGGAGCAGGCCGGGCGGGCACTGCGGTTCACACCGATAGACGTTATCGAGCTGCCCGAGGCACGCGGCGACAACGTCGACACCCGCAAAGCCGACGAAGCCAGCCGCCTACTCGCCAAGCTCGTTGGCGTCGAATACGTCGTCGCCATGGACGAGCACGGCCGCAGCCTTCCCAGCCCAACCTTCGCCGAACTGCTGGCCAAGAAGCGTGACGCTGGCACCGGCTCGCTCGCCTTCGTTATCGGCGGCCCCGACGGCCACGGCCCCGCCCTGCTCGCCCGCGCCGATTACAAATTGACGCTCAGCCCGATGACCCTGCCGCACGGCCTCGCCCGCATCGTGCTAGCCGAACAGCTCTACCGCGCCACCACGATCCTCAGCGGACATCCGTATCATCGGACGTGAGGGGCCTCAGGGTATCGTACTGTTGAGCCAAGCGATCGCTCGTCAATTCCCGCTTCCCCGGAATCAGATCAGCGCATGCGCTGTTCTGATATCCGGGGTCTTCACCAGGTGCCGTGGGGCTAAATCTCGCCAAACACTCAGTGGTGAAGATCCCGGATATCCGGATCGAGCTGCGCTCGAAACGGATTCCGGGAAAGCGGTAGGATGGTATTTTGCTTGTGGCACGGAGGCGTCGATCCGCCCACCGACACTAGCCCACTCGCCCCAACACGTTGTCGAGATCGTGATAGACGGGGTGGAGGTGCTGAGCCTCGCTATCGATGCAGCCCAGTTCGATGACGAACGTATCGCCGATCACCCGGTAGCCGAACGATTTTTCGGCCGTGTTGGGGCCGTACCAGGCGAAGTGCACAGCCGCCGCGTCGCCCGACCGAACCCGAGCTCTCTGTGCGGTGGCAACAGTCGAAGCATACGGCTCAGCCGCATAGGTCTCGACGAGCTGCCAGACGAGATCCTGCTGCGCTGTCGTCATCTCGGCGATGGGCACGCCCACTTTCTTGGTGTTGCTGCGCTCCTGTCCGGCACCGGACAGAATGTTGAACAGGTGATTGCTCTGCTGCAGGGCGCGCACCTTCTGCTTCTCCGTCAAATCACCGAAAATCCGACGCGCCAGCAACTCCTCGCCCTTGAGCGTGTTCAAACCGGCATGCTTGCCGGTGGTCACGCGATTGGGCTTCACGGCAAACGCGGCTGGCGTGACGGAAACCAGCACACCGTCACGGACGGCGAATGACAGCGACAGATGATGCCCCTCCAGCCGCAGCCCCCATGCGCCCGTCATGGCGGGGCGGCCAAACACGGAGACCGAAAACCGTTCGCGCGAGCGTTGGCCGGCGCCGTCGCCCATTTCCGTCAGTACGTCTTGCAGGATCATGACGTTGCGGGCTTTTTCCAATCCCGCCGGTGACAGCACATCGGCGAAGATCATCCACGCCTGATCTTTCTGCGGGGCCGTCATTTGCTCCAATCGCAAACCCGGCTTCATGAAGCCGCCCACACCATAGTAGTTCCAGCCGCGCCAGTTGCTGCCGTTCCACTCGAACGCGGCGGCTGTGCGTTGCGGCGCTTCAAGCACACCGAGAAACGCCGATGTCCGGTCGACCAAGCGTTCGGCCGTGCCGAGGGATAGCACAGGGGCTGCGGCGATGCTGTTCGGCCCGCCCAGCACCGTAGAGCCGACAAGTGCAGCGGCATGGGTCACAACTTGACGACGGCTGACAGGATTGGACATGACTTGCTCACCGAATAATGGTCTACCTCCGGCAACTTAACACGCAATCGCCGCAGTGAAGCATGCCTTCACGAAGAGATGACTAACTCTGGTAATCCGGCGTTCAGTGCAGGTCCAAAGGCAAACCCATGAGTGGCAGCGAATACACTTTGATCTTCGGGCTCGGACCAAAAAACGACGGCACGCCGAACAGCGACGTCGATCTGGCCGTGGCACTCGCCGCCCTTGAAGATGCGTCGCTGAAGACCTGCGGCGGCTTTACGATCCACCGCGGCAAGGGTGGTTGGATCGATCCAGCCACCCAAAAGACGATCAAAGAAGAGGTGGCAATCCTGATGGTCTCGGGCAGCTACAAGCACATCGAGGACATTTCAGCGATTGGCAAAAAGCTGCTCGGCCGCACGGCCATCTATGTCAAAAAACCGGATGGCAGCACGATTTTGCTGTGAGCCAAGTTCGCACGCATTCAAAGTCGGGGCGACAGGTTGCTCATCGCGTCCTGGCGGACTTTGCCACCAGACGGTCGAGATAGCACCGACGACGATGCAGTCTGCGGCCCAGCTGCATCAGGCTTCGCCGGGCTCTGATCGACCAGCACGACCATCGCACCAATGACGGCCGCGACCACGACGGCCGTGCTTGCACTTAAAATCACCAGGAAATTGCGATGTTCCGGCGGCTGCTGCTTCGCGCGCATCTCTTTGACAATAGACGACAAAGCACAACTCCACCGAACAAACACAGAACCTCAAGCGCGTCGGCGAACGCTACCGGCAATCTGTTAAGATCTGCTTCGTGCTCGCATGAAACATTAAACTATGCGTGTTCCGCTGGGCAGGCCAACAGCCAGCAGACCCCGCCATTGCTTGACTTGGCCGTGATCCGCACTTCTAATCAGCGCATCTCAGCCCAGGAACCGCACCCATGGCACAGCGTTATGATCTAATCGTCCGCAACGGCACCGTTCACGACGGCACTGGCGGCGCGGCCAAGGATGCTGATGTCGGCGTAATTGACGGGCGCATCGCGGCGGTCGGCAAAATCGAGGGCCGTGGCACCGAAGAGGTCGATGCCAAAGGCCACCTCGTCACCCCCGGCTTCGTCGACATCCACACCCACTATGACGGCCAGGCCGTCTGGGACACGCGCACCGCGCCCTCGGCCTGGCATGGCGTCACCACCGCCGTGATGGGCAACTGCGGCGTCGGCTTCGCGCCGTGCCGCCCGGCTGACCGCGAAAAGCTGGTCGAGCTGATGGAAGGCGTCGAGGACATCCCTGGCCCAGTCATGCACGAAGGCCTGAGCTGGAAATGGGAGACGTTCGCCGAATATTTCGAAGCACTCAACGCCCGCAAGCGCGACATTGATCTCTGTGCCCTGCTGCCGCACGCCGCACTGCGCGTCTACGTTATGGGCGACCGCGCCATCCGCCACGAGAAGGCCACCGCCGACGATATCGGTGCGATGCGCTCAATCACCCGCGATGCCATCAAGGCTGGCGCATTCGGCTTCTCGACCTCCCGCACGATCAGCCACAAAACGCTGGCGGGCGAACTGACCCCCACTCTCCGCGCCAACGAGGATGAGCTGCACGGCATCGCGCGTGGCATGCAGGACGCCGGTTCGGGCTTCCTTGAAATGGTCTCCGACTGGAATGAGCCGGACGCCAAATCCGAGTTCGCGATGCTGCGCCGCGTCGTCGAACAATCTGGCCGCACCGCCGTGTTCTCGCTGACCCAGCGGCACGAGAAGGAACGCTCCAACGTCTGGAAGGAACTGCTGGGGTACGCCGACGATGCGCGCGCCGCCGGTTTGTCGATCCGGCCCGTGGCTCCTCCTCGTCCGATTGGCCTGCTGCTCGGCCTGGAGGGGAGCCAGAACCCGTTCTCCGGCACGCCGTCGTACAAGGCGATTGCCAGCAAGCCACTGCCAGAGCGCGTGAAAATCATGCAGGATCCGGCGTTCCGCGCCAAAATACTGTCGGAAGATCCGATTGCGGGCAGCACGTTCCCGCTGATCCGCCGTTTGATGTACACGCAGATGTTCCGCTTCGGCAACCCGCCCAACTACATGCCAAAGGGCGAGGACTCGGTCGCCGCGATGGCCGAACGGCAGGGCCGCACCGCGCCGGATGTCGCCTACGACATTCTGATCGAGGATGGCGGCCGCAACTTCATCTACGCGCCGCTGGTCAACTACTACAACTTCAACCTGAACGCGTCGGAAACGATGCTCGACAACCCCAACACCATCATGGGCCTTGGCGATGGCGGCGCGCACGTCGGTTTCATTCTCGATGCGGGCTATCCCACCTGGCTGATGACCTACTGGGGCCGCGAACGCCAGCGTTGGAGCCTACCCGAAATCGTCCGCCGCCTGACCTCCGACCCGGCATCCGCTGCGGGCCTCGGTGATCGCGGCATCATCGCCGTCGGCAAGAAAGCCGACCTCAACGTCATCGACTACGACAAGCTCGGTTTCGACCGCCCTTACGTCACCTTCGACCTGCCAGCGGGCGGCCGCCGCCTACTGCAGAAAGCGGGCGGCTACGAAGCCACCATCGTCTCCGGCGCCGTCACCTACCGGCGCGGCGAGGCCACCGGCAACCTCCCCGGCCGCATGGTCAAAGGCCAACGCGCGGCGGCATGAAGGACATGACATGAAACTGTTAGGCCACGGTTTCTACTGGCAGGACCTGAAGGTCGGCGACCGCTATGAAACCTACGGGCGCACCATCGCTGCCGCTGACATCACCGCCTTCTGCAACGTCGTCGGCATCACCGAACCGCTGTTCACCGATGCCGAATACCGCCGCCGCCACTCGGCCATGAAAGGTTTCGCCGCACCCGCCGCCTTGGTCTATTCGGTCGCCGAGGGCCTAGTACTGGCGGGCACTGCACATGGCACCGGCCTGGCGTTCCTGCACACCGAGATCGACGTCAAAGCCCCGGTGGTGGCCGATGATACCGTCCGGGTCCGCCTGGAAATCACCGAAGTCCGCGCTTCGTCAAAGGGGCGCGGACTGGTGCGCTCACGCAACGAAGTGCTCAACCAGAACGACCAGATCGTCCAGGTGTATACGCCACTGCGGCTAATGGCCGGGCGACCTGCGGCGTAATACTGTTGAGCCAAATCGCCGTCACTTCCCATTTTCCGCTTCCCCGGAATCAGATCAGCGCTCGCGCTGTTCTGATATTCGGGGTCTTCACCAGTTGCCGTGGCGCAAAATCGCGCCAAACATTCAGACGTAAAGATCCCGGACATCCGGATCGAGCTGCGCTCGAAACGGATTCCGGGAAAGCGGGAGGATGGGATTTTGCTTGTGGCAAAGGGTCAACGGATGGGCTCGCTGTTGTAATTCAGACGTCCTGCCACAAAAGCGGCGCGGCTATGCGGCAGACCACATGTGGGGAACGGCCAAATCAGTTAGACGGTAAGGCAGCGCCCATTCTTTGCCGACCCGCCGACCTGCGAGCCCGCCTTGACCCTGTTCATCGAAATTCTGACGCAAGTCACCCTGCCGATCATCACGTTGGTGGCCCTCGGCGCGCTGCTACAAGGGCGGTTGAAGCTCGACATTGGCACGCTCAACCGCGTCCAGGTGTACGTGGTGATGCCCTGCTTCCTGGTGCATTTCCTGGCGACCGGGAAACAGCCACTCGCCGTGGTATGGCCGGTGTTCCTGTTCGGCATCATCCAGTTTCTATTCCTGATCCCGATTGGCTGGCTGACCGCGATCATCTTCCGCCAGCGCGTCACGTTGGGGCCAATGATGGGGCTCGGCACCGCCTACGCCAACGTCGGCTTCTTCGGCATCCCTGTGACGCAGCTCGCGTTCGGAGCGGATTATCTGATCTACCAATCAGTCATGACGGCGCTGATGTCCGTGCTGGTTTGTACCGCGGGCGTCTGGCTGCTCGCCCCTGCGGGCCAGGGCGGCGGGCTGGCCAAACTGAAAACCGCATTCGAAACCCCGCTCATCCCGGCCGTCGTGCTGGGTTTGACCTTGCGCGGGTTCCAAGTCGACCTGCCAGTGGTTATCGGCCAGCCGCTGCAGTTCCTCGGCTCGATCTTTACGCCGCTCGCGTTGTATACGCTCGGCGCGCAGGTGGCCGCCTCAAAAATTGTCAAGATTGAGTGGCTGCCACAAATCCTGATGCTGCTGCTGAAATTCGCGGTCGCACCCATTTTGACCTGGTGGGTACTCCAATTCATGGGCTTCCCGCGTGATGTCGCCAACGTTCTGGTCGTCGCCGCCGCCACACCCGTTGGCGTGCTGATCACCATCTTCGCCGCCGAATACAAGAACGAGCCGGAGTTCATTTCGACCGCCGTCGTTCTCTCCACCGCCCTCTCCCCGATATTCGTCACGGGTTGGATTATTTTGACGCGAATTTATTGATCAGCCTTACGATCTTCCGAATATGTAGCAATTCTGCAATGTAGTTCATTGAAAGTGCGTTTAATTAATATTTTATACTTCTCCTCCACCATGCGGGTTGAACTTGAGGAGGCCATATGCAGTCCGCTTCTGTTATCGCCCGCTTTATAGTATCGGCTGATCGTTTTTCTAATTGTCGCAAAGGCGGTGTTCTTTTCGTCTTCGCACTGACGCTCGCTGTTCTCGTCGGCGTTATAGGAATGGCGATCGACTTTGGACGCCTCACCAGCTCGAAATCCAAGCTCCAGCAGGCAACGGACGCAGCGTTGCTCGCCGCCGTTCGCACACTGGGTAGCACCGGCAGCGCCGAAAAAGCCACTCAAACGGCCAACGCTTACTTCGCCCAATCGCTCAGTACGACACCGGAATTGGCATCGGCGACACTTGATGTCATCAACATCAATCCGACAACGCAATCGATCTCTGCGCGTGGCAGTGCCACCGTCGAGGCAGCCTTCCTGCAAGTGATTGGGTTTCCGTCGTTTCCTATATCCGCTCCGAGCCGTGCCCAAACTGCAATTGGGGAAATGGAAATCTCCGTGATGATCGACCTGTCCAGTTCAATGACCGGTCAACGTTTTATCGACCTGCGCGCCACTCTGACAGAGTTCGTTCAGCAAATGATGCGCACCAACAACACGACCGGACCCGTGCGCATAGCCTTCGCGCCATTTGCCTCGGCGGTTCATCCTGGCACTTATTTCACGGCCGTCAGCGGTGCTACCGCCCCCAACCGCTGCGTTCGCGAACGGTTGGGAGCCGAGCAGTATACAGACGCGGCGCCAGGCCCGAGCGCCTACTTCGAGGTGTTCGTTCCAGAATCAGGTTGGCCGTGTCTGACGACGCCCATCATGCCATTGGAGGGCAACAAAACAACCGTGCTCGACAAAGTTTCGAGCCTCGCGCTCAGCCAAGGCACCTCCGGTCACATGGGCACGATGTGGTCATGGTACATGCTATCGCCGCATTGGAGCAGCATCTGGCCGGCTTCCTCGGCACCGAAAGCTTATGGTACCGTCCAAAAGGTCGCAATCTTGATGACCGATGGCGAGAATTTCACAAACTACCTGCCGTCAGATGCCGCCGCCGATGCTTATGCTCTGCAAATCTGCCAGAACATGAAAGCCGCTGGCGTCACCATTTTCTCAGTCGGCTTCGAAGTCGATGTGAACCGCGCGGTTAGCTTGCTGAAGGGCTGCGCGTCGTCCTCCGACAAGCACTTCTTCCCGAACGGCGGCGCGCAATTCAGTGAAGCCTTCCGCCAGATTAGCCAGCAGCTCACACAATTGCGCCTGACGAACTAAACGCACGGCTGCTTGACGTACCCGACAAACACAGCCAACCCTTGGCTCATGAGCGAAGAACGGCTGATAACGGGCGAGAAGAAAGAGGCGGACGCCTACGAAGCGACGGTCCGGCCGCAGCACCTTGGCGATTTCGTCGGCCAGGAGCAGGCACGCGCCAACTTGCGCGTGTTCATCCAGGCGGCCAAGAACCGCGGCGACGCCCTCGATCACGTGCTGTTTGCTGGCCCCCCCGGCCTCGGCAAAACCACGCTGGCTCAAATTATGGCCAAGGAGATGGGCGTCGGTTTCCGCTCCACCTCTGGCCCGGTGATCGCCAAGGCGGGTGATCTCGCAGCGCTGCTGACCAACCTCGAAGATCGCGACGTGCTGTTCATCGACGAAATCCACCGGCTGAACCCGGCCGTGGAAGAAATCCTCTATCCGGCGATGGAGGATTTCCAGCTCGACCTGATCATCGGCGAAGGCCCGGCCGCGCGCTCGGTCAAGATCGATCTGGCCAAGTTCACGCTAGTTGGCGCGACTACCCGCGCCGGCCTGCTGACCAACCCGCTGCGTGACCGTTTCGGCATCCCGATCCGGTTGAATTTCTACACCCACGACGAACTCGAGCTGATCGTCTCGCGCGGCGCGCGCGTGCTCGGCGTGCCGATGCAAAAAGATGGCGCGATGGAGATCGCCCGGCGCTCTCGTGGCACGCCGCGTATCGCTGGCCGCCTGCTGCGCCGCGTTCGGGATTTCGCCGCCGTCGATAACGTCGACATGATCAACGCCGCCGTCGCCGACAAAGCCCTGCGCATGCTGGAAGTCGACAGCGAGGGCCTCGACGCACTCGACCACCGCTATCTCAACTGCATCGCCAAAAACTACGACGGCGGCCCCGTCGGCATCGAGACGCTGTCAGCGGCACTGTCCGAACCCCGCGATGCCCTCGAAGAAATCGTCGAACCGTACCTGCTGCAACTCGGCTTCATCGGCCGCACCCCGCGCGGCCGCGTGCTAACCACCAACGCCTACCGCCATCTCGGCATGTCCGGCCCAGCCCGCGCCGCGGGCATCGCCCAGCT
>JAYSVA010000470.1:0-2665 GCA_043718785.1 Hyphomicrobiaceae bacterium | reverse complement strand
CCCGGTAACGGCCCATCACAACTTCGTAGGTACGCATTTAATCTGCCTGCAAGCGTGCGCTGCTGAGGTATCGTCAAAGCTCCAACCCGTAAGGAGCTCCCTCATGTCGCGCGCGTCCACGTCCGTCGTTCTGCCGCTTGCCGCTGTTTTGTCGGTCACCGGTTTCGCCTTAGGCATGGGTTTGGGCGGGGCTCGCGCTGCCGCAGAAACCCTCACCACCGTTGAGAGCAAATTCCCGGTCAAGGAGACCCTCGACCGCTTGAGCGCTGAACTCGACAAGCGCGGCATCAAAGTCGCTGCCCGCATCGATCATGCTGCTGGCGCCAAAGCCGCTGGTATGGAGCTGCCGCCGACCGAAGTTCTGATGTTCGGCAATCCCAAACTTGGCACGCCGCTGATGCAGTCTAATCCGGCAATCGGCATTGATTTGCCGATGAAAGTGCTGGCCTGGCAGGACAAAGCTGGCAAAGTCTGGATCGGCTACAGCGCCGCCGCCGACTTAGCGGCCCGCCACGGCATCAAGGACCGCGACGAAGTGGTAAAGACCATGGCCGGTGCACTCGGCGGCCTCGTCAAAGCCGCCAGCGGTCAGCCCTGAACGCAGCGAGTTTATCGGGCAACCCTTTGCCACGAGCAATAACCCACCCTTCCGCTTTCCCGGAATCCGTTTCGAGCGCAGCTCGATCCGGATATCCGGGATCTTCACGTCTGAATATTTGGCGCGATTGAGCTACAGGTAAACTGGTGAAGACCCCGGATATCAGAACAGCGCGTGCGCTGATATGATATCCGGGGCAGCGAAAGACTGCTAGTTTACCGTTGCCCGGGCGTCGATCTGTGTCGCGAGATGGCGCAGCAGATCGTCCCCGGACTTCTCTGACGAAACTAGGCTGCCCAGGCTAACCGGCATCATGGGCGTCAGGGCAACCGTCATGCGGCGGCCCGGTTGCGCCAGGAAATGGGCAATCGTGTCCGTGAATGCTGGCCAGGGCTGCGCCGCCGTTCCGCCCGTATTGATCAGGCCGCCTCCGATCAGCGTGCGATACTGTGCCATGGTCTGCTGTCGTTGCGCGGCAAACGCCGGGTCAGCGCCGAGCCGTTTCAGCATGCCTTGATCGCGCACAGTCATATCGATTGGCCCTAACGTCACCGCTTGGATCGCAGCTGGCATCAGGTCCGGTCGCCCAATCAGGGCCATCCGCGTCACGTTGGTTAGCCGCAGCTTAGCCGTGCCCGAACCAATGTCCGCCATGGCGATCTCGATGGGCCCGAAATCGAAGGTTTTGGTGGCTTCACGCCAGTGCCAACGGCTGTCAAGACTGATGTCGGCGCGGTTCAGCCCAGTGCGACTGAACACGCTGCTTTCAGCCGCACTGCTGTCGACAGGTAGGCTGATCCGCAAGCGCAGCTGACCCGTCGTCGGTGTTTGGCCGATCACAGGTCCCCACGTAGCGCTCAGCTGGTCGATGCCGACGCCATCATGTTGCAGCCCTGACGTGACGATGGCTTTGTCGACATCGATGCCCTCGATCAGCCGCACAACCAGTGGCCACCAGATGGCGGTCGACGACCGCTTGATGCTGCTGGTCAGTAAGCGGGTTGGCAAGCGGGTCAACTCAACGATATTCAGGCCTTTGAGCGCCGATTTTCCGACGGCAATACTGTCGTGCGACGGGCTAAAAGTGGGCGTATCGGGGAATGTGATCGCATCGAGACCGGTGACCAGCAACTGGGCGATTTTGCCGTCAACAAGCTCGTGCAGTTGCAAATTGGCGATGCTGCCCTGGCCACGCCCGACCGGAAGTGTGCCTGCAACCCAAGTCAGGCCGTTGATTTGCAGCCAATCGGTCGCCACGCCCTCGTACATCGAGGTCACGGCATCCTGCGCCAACAGTTCCTGCCTGCGAGACGGGCGCTGTCCGGCTGCTGGCTGTGCGGATTTCAGCGCGCGAACGGCGGCGGTCAGCTTGGACGCCTCCAGCGCGACTTTGCTCAACTCCGCGCTGCCCCAGGTCGCCGCGACAGTGCCGTCGCGATACACCGTCATGGCACCGGTGGAGCCATAGCGCAGGGCGGATTTGTACCCTGCGGCGTCGGACGTTACGGGAGCGGGGGCAGCACCGGCAAACAACCCGGCAATCAGCCCGAAATCGAGATCGCCAAGGTTGGCGTCCTTGATTTCGAGTGACAACGGCAGATCGCCCGCCACGGCTGTGGTGATGGTCGAGTGACCAACGCTGGCAATCTCGATTTTACCGGCTCTGATGGCGCTGGCTTTGATGTTGTTATGCGTCTGCTCGATCAGTGTGTTGGATTGCAGGGTCGATGCAACCTTAAGCTCCGGAATATGCACCGATTGCAGGGCGAGCGCGCTCATCACCGAGGCGTCCGTAGGCAGCGAAACGCCTTCCAGCACGGCCTGCTGCACCAGAACGTGGCCACGGCTCGCCGGGTTCGTTGGATATGCCCCCCAGACCTGTAAACCGCTGATTTCGACCCGGCGGGCGGTCAGCACGCCGCCGGCGCTAGCGACGTCAAAAGCCGTGAGACTGGCAATCGTCGCGGCCGAACCATCGGCGCCACGCGTCCGCACTACGATATCCCGGATGGTGACCGAGCGGTCCCAGAGGTTGACCACCACCGGGCCATGCGCCGCTTGTGCCAA
>JAYSVA010000469.1:0-2673 GCA_043718785.1 Hyphomicrobiaceae bacterium | reverse complement strand
CCGCCGTGTGATAGCCACGCCCGTTGGCGTGCGCGATGATGATCGACCCCGGCTTGGTCTGCGAGATCATCGCCTGGGCAATTTGCGCCGCTGACGTTGCGGGCGAAGGATCGCCGGTCGAGACATCCCATTGAATCGCCAGTAGCCCCTGATCATTCACCGCCGCCAACGACGGCGCGTGGCAAGCCCCGAACGGGAACCGGAACAAGCTGATACGGTTCGGCACGCCCGGTAATCCGGGACTGGTAGCTGCGACGCATTTGGCCTGCGCGAACTCGGCCCGTAAGCTTTCGTAAGCGCGCTGTGGCCCCATGATCTCATCGAGCAGGGCCGATCCCGTCAGTGCCCGCGCATTGCGATGCGCCCAGCCGTGGTTGGCCATCTCAAACAGCGGATCAACCATCAGCTGCTGCGTCCGGCCGGGATGCGAGGTCATCCACTTGCCGCCAGCAAATAAGGTGGCCTTCGTGTTGGACGCCCGCAGATAGTCGATGATCGCGGCGTCATAGCCCGCGACCTCGCCGCCGCTTTCGCAAAGGTCCAGTGTCAGCGCGATCAGCTTTTTGCCGGGCGGTAACTTCACCCGGCGGATCGCCCCGCGCCGATTCGATGGCACCGGTGTTGCAGCCTGCACCTCCGTCGTTGGTGGCGGCTGATGCGAGCCGACAACGCCTTTTACTGGTCGCGCCTCGCCGGGCAGCCCGCCCGTGACAGGCGTCGGCCAACAGGCGGCCTGTAACGCCCGCCCTGCTGCGGTCCGTGCTGGTTCTGCCGCGTCTGCCTGTGCGCTCAAGGCCACCAGGATACTGAAGAGTGTGAACGTCGCGTTACGCATGCGAGGCCGACATGCTGGTGACGACAATCAGCTTCGCCAGCGCCGTTGCCGCCGCCCCACTGTCAATCGACTTGGCGGCCAGCTCAACGCCTTGCGTCAGGGTTTCGCACTTGCCGCCGACGATCATCGCGGCTGCCGCATTCAGCAGCACGATATCGCGGAATGGTCCGGCCTTGCCCGCTAGCACCTCGCGAATGGCGGCAGCGTTAGTCTGCGCGTCGCCACCCTTCAGGTCGGTCAGTTTCGCCGGTGGCAGGCCCGCATCGGCTGGTGTCACTTCCAGTACGGTGATCTTGCCGTCCTTCAGCTCGGCAATGTCGGTGGAGCCGGTTGTCGTCAGTTCATCCAGCCCGTCGTGGCCATGCACCACCCAAACGTGCTCGCTGCCGAGTTCCTTCAGTACCTGCGCTACAGGTTCAACCCACTGCCATGAATAGACGCCGACGACCTGCCGCTTCACGCCGGCCGGATTGCAGATCGGGCCGAGCAAATTGAAGATCGTGCGGATGCCCAATTCAGCCCGGATCGGCGCCCAGTGTTTCATGCTGGCATGGTGCATCGGTGCCCACATGAAGCCGACGCCCGCTTCCGCAATGCTGCGCTCAATGACAGCTGGACCGACATCCAGCTTGACGCCAAGTGCCGCCAACACGTCCGACGCGCCGGAGATCGACGACACCGAGCGGTTGCCGTGCTTGGCAATCGGCAGGCCCGCGCCCGCCGCCACAATCGAGGCGCAGGTCGAAACGTTATAGGTGCCGTGGCTATCGCCGCCAGTGCCGACGATATCGACGGCGCCGGCTGGCGCAGTCACCCGCGTCATCTTCGAGCGCATAAATTTGGCCGCGCCCGTGATTTCCTCCACGGTCTCGCCGCGTACCCGCATCGCCATCAGGAACGCGCCCATTTGCGCGGGCGTCGCGTGGCCAGCCGTCATGATTTCGAACGCACCCGCGATCTCCGCCACTTCCAGCGTTGCCCCCGTCGAGACCTTTTGAATGACGCGTTTCAGTTCATTGGCAGGCATGGCAGGCGTGTCTCCAGTGCAATCGGTGGCGCGGCATAGCATAGGTGCATCGCGCGGGCAAAATGCGGCGCGGTGGGGGCGGAATAGCCCCCTTGCGTGTTCCGCCATTCCACGGGATGTGACGACGGGGTCTGGCCCTTTAAGCACTCGCACGGACTGAGCCAGGCCCGGCGGAATACGCAATTGGGCTATTCCGCCCTACGGATTGCCACCATGACCGCCTCTTCCCCCCGCCGTACGCTGTTGGTCGCCGCCGCCGCCCTCGTTGATCATGAGAACCGCGTGCTGATCGCCGAGCGCCCGGTTGGCCGTTCGATGGCGGGCTTGTGGGAATTCCCCGGCGGTAAAGTTGAGGTGGGCGAAACGCCGGAGCAAGCGCTGGTGCGCGAGTTGCGCGAAGAGCTCGGCATCGAGGTCTGCCTGACCTGCCTCGCGCCGTTCACCTTTGCTAGCCACGCCTACCCGGAGTTCCACCTGCTGATGCCGCTCTATCTCTGCCGCAACTGGGAGGGTGAGATCACGCCGCGCGAAGGCCAGCGCATCCAGTGGGTCCGCGCCATGCGCCTCGCCGACTATCCTATGCCGCCCGCCGACCTGCCGCTGCTGCCATACCTGCGTGATTTGTTGGGCTAAGGGTGATCGATGCACTTGCATAATGACTGAAACTCCTGAGGTTTGTGACGTAGACGCACCTCATCCCCCGGCCGCACAGGTGCGCCGGGAGATAAGGCCGAGGGAGTGTCGGGGCGGCGGAACTCGCCGGGGTAGTCCCGAGGTAGTAGGTTGCGGGTTCGACCGCCCCTTAGTTCAC
>JAYSVA010000468.1:0-5843 GCA_043718785.1 Hyphomicrobiaceae bacterium | reverse complement strand
GGTCGAGCAGCTGGTCCCGCGTCATCGTCAATTGCGGATGCTCGGCCAGCGCCAGCAACAGATCGAACTCGCCATCCGTGAGGCTCGTCATCACGCCGTCCGGCGAGACCAGCTCACGCGTTAGTCGGTCAAGCGTCCACCCGGCAAACGCCAGCGCCCGCGCCGCCTGCAACTTGCTCTTGACCGGTACGTCATTGGCCCGGCGCAGGACAGCCTTGATCCGCGCGAGCAACTCCTGCGGATTGAACGGCTTAACGACGTAATCGTCGGCCCCCATTTCCAGCCCGATGATGCGGTCGGTGTCCGAGCCGAGCAGGGTCAACAGGATGATCGGCACCCGGCTCTCCGCCCGCAGGTCACGACAGAGCGTGAGGCCGTCCTCGCCCGGCATCACCCGGTCCAACACGATCAAGTCGATGCTGGCACCAAGCATTGCTGCCCGCATCTCGCGGCCGTTGCCTGCCACATCAACCCGATAGCCATTCTTCTTCAGAAAGCGCGACAGCAGATCGCGAATGTCGCGGTCGTCGTCGACGACGAGAATGTGGGGCGTCGCGTCCATCGGGCAAAGGTCCTCGTTGTGGCTTCTAACCACTCTAGCGGCTCGGCCAGCACCCTGAAGCCTCAAATTAGTAACGGCGGGTCACAAAGCGGGCGTTGGGTGACGCGGCGTTACTTGGCCTTCCTCGACATCAAACAATGCGACATCTACACAATACTCATCAGCCAGAAGCTGATCTGCATTGAATAGTCAATGCAGGCAAGTAAATCGACAAGAGGACCAGTATCAAATGAAACTATTGATCGTTGCCGCAACTTTGGCAGTATCGATGATCCCCGCCATGGCCTCCGCAGTAGCGCATGAGCGCCAAGCGCCAAAGCAGCCAACCGCAAAGGCCGAAACCGTCCAGCAATTCCTCGACCGGCGCGCCAGCGAACGTTGATCCTCTAAGCGACCGTCAATTTCAACTTCTGCAGCCGGCGACTAAATTTGATCACCGGCTGCACGGTGCCATACGACACGCCCGCAAGTCATGTTTTAACAAGCCGTGATGTGATCGCCTATCTGCGCTCAGTTAATCCGTAACCATGCTCTCAGTTGCGCTAACAGTCCCGGCCTTCGCACTAATTTGTGCATTGATTGTTGGAACATGGCATGTGAACGATATCTCCATGCGTGTGCTTCGCCTTATCGTTGCTCTCTTCGTCGTGCTCGGGCTGACGGTCCCGACAGCGCGGGCGATGGTTGCCACATCATTTGTGGTTTCGACGACTGCATCGCCAGCAGCGCCTGCAATGGACGATTGCGAAGGCATGTCCGGAACTTCGACAGGCAAGGAAGACTGCCCTTGTTGTGACGTTGAGCGTAAGTGTCCACCCAACGTTTGTGCGATTAAGTGCCTCAAAACGGTGAGCGCCGACTCCTTTTCCCGTATCGAGCGGGATCGGTCAGATCGAGCACTTGAAGCCGTCCCTGTGGCTACCTTGTCTGGACGCAGCATCCAGCCACCCCCTCGACCTCCCCGAGTCTGAGACATCCGCCCAACCGCGTTCGGCATCCGCCGTTCGCGGGGTAAAGTGCTGATGTACTCCGGTCGCCTACTTGCGACGCGGACAAGCTCCATGAGAGAGTCAAAATGTCGTATCAATCCGTTGTCGCTGCCCTCGTGGGGATGGCGCTTAATTCGTTGTCTGTGCCGGCCTTGGCGGGTGCCAACGACTACAAATTCGAACCCGTCAGCGCCGATGTCCGCAACGGCGACGGCGCTTTGCTGTTGGTCCGGCTCGTCCACGTGCCCACCGGCAAGCCTGTCGCCGGTGCCGTTGTGTTCCGCAGCCGGCTCGATATGTCCCCCGACGGCATGGCGGCGATGACGGCAAAACATGCGCCGCTGCCACAAGCAGAGCTGGGCGTTTATCGTTTCAAGGCTGATCTGACCATGGCTGGCGGCTGGGCCTTCAAGCTCATGGCGAAAGTTCAGGGTGAAGCCGAGACGGTTTCGGGCATAGTTGTTTTCACGGCGAAAGATTGAGGGCAACATGCAACGCCAGACCTCAACTCTCGTCATTGCATTGATTGTGATCGGCGCACTCGGGCTTACCTATCGTCTGGGAGTCAAACGGGCTGCCTCACCTGGGGCTCTGCAGCCAGTGGCCGCGTCAGCATCGAACGAGCGCCGCGTAATCTATTGGCGCGATCCCGACGGCCCCAGTTATTCCGCTATGCCTATCAATTCCGTTGGCGGCAAACCTTTCTTGCCCGTTTATGACGACCAGGAGCCAAACTTCCCGGAAGCCGCGCCAACAGCGGCGGCAGCTCCACCACAAGGCAAGGGCAAGCTCCTCTACTACCGCAACCCGATGGGCCTTGCGGACACATCCAAGACGCCAAAAAAGGACTGGATGGGGATGGACTATATCGCCGTCTATGAGGGCGAGGACGATGGCGGTTCGACAGTCAAGGTGAGCCTCGACAAGGTCCAGCGCTCAGGCGTTCGAACCGCGCCGGTTGAGATGCGTCGCTTGGACCGGCCGGTGCGCGTGCCAGGCGTCGTCCGCGTCGATGAGCGACGGCTCAGGGTGGTGACCCTTCGGGCTGACGGTTTCATCGAGAAGCTGCACGTCAACGTCACCGGTCAGGAGGTTAAGGCGGGAGAGCCGCTGTTCCGCTTCTTTAGCCCTCAGATCATCAGCGCGGGCATCGACTATAATCTCGCTCTGAAAACGGCTGCCTTGCAGTCCCGCGACGAAGCCGAGGGCTACCGCCGCATTGTCGAGCAGCGATTGCGCAACCTTGATGTGCCCGAGGCCGTGTTGGCCGAATTGCGCGCCAAGGGCCGGATACCACAAACGTTCGACATGCCGTCGCCCGTGTCCGGTGTGGTGCTGGAGAAAAAAGTGATTGAAGGCATGCGCATGAAAGCAGGCGACGAGCTGTTCCGCATTGCCGACGTGTCAAATCTGTGGGTGATTGCCGATGTCCCCGAACAGTCTCTTGGTCAAGTCGAGATCGGACAGGTCGCGACCGTATCGTTCCGCGCTTATCCGACATTGAAAACTTTAGGACGTGTAACGTTCATTGCGCCTGAATTGGAGCGAGCCACACGCGCCGCGAAGGTCCGGATTGAAATCCCAAACACTGACGGCAAGCTGCGCGCCGAAATGTATGCCGATGTCGAGATCAGCGGCGGCGGGACTGTTGAGCGTCTAGTCGTACCGTCCTCCGCCCTTATCGACAGCGGCAACCGGCAGGTTGTGCTCATCGACCGGGGCGAAGGCCGCTTCGAACCCCGCGCTGTCAAGGTTGGTGTGCGCGGCGACGGCTTTATTGAGATCACTGAAGGCGTCAAAGCCGGAGAAATCGTCGTCGTCACGGCCACGTTCCTGATTGACGCCGAAAGCAACCTGAAGGCGGCATTGCAGCAGTTTACCGCCGATCCACCCGCCAAGCCGATGGTGGAGAGCCGCCCATGATCACCCGTCTGATCCGCTGGTCGGCAGAAAACCTGGTCCTGATCCTTCTCGGCACTGTGCTCGCGACGGGGCTAGGGCTTTACGCTGTCAAACATGTGCCGCTCGATGCCATCCCCGATCTCTCCGACACGCAGGTGATCATCTACACCGAATATGGCGGTCAGGCGCCGCAGGTGGTCGAGGACCAGATTACCTATCCGCTATCGACCGCGATGTTGTCGGTGCCGCGTTCGAAAGTGGTGCGCGGCTTTTCGTTCTTCGGTGTGTCGTTCGTCTATGTGATCTTCGAGGAGGGCACCGACATTTACTGGGCGCGCTCGCGTGTGCTGGAATACCTGAGCGCGGCGACCCGCAATCTTCCGACAGGCGTGGTGCCGTCACTCGGACCCGATGCGACCGGCGTCGGTTGGGTCTATCAGTATGCCGTGATGGCAAAGCAGCGCTCGCTCGCGGAACTGCGAACGACGCAGGACTGGCAGGTGCGGTTTGCCGTCGCCAAGGCCGAAGGTGTCGCTGAAGTCGCGAGCGTCGGCGGCTTCGTGCGGCAATATTCCGTCATTGTCGATCCCAAGCGGCTGCGCGCCTACGACATTCCCGTGACGCGCATCCGTGAGGCCATCCGTGCCTCGAACATGGATGTCGGCGGACGCGTGGTTGAACTGGCCGAAACCGAGTTCATGGTGCGCGGTCGCGGCTATCTGCGCGGCATCTCCGACATCGAGCAGATCGTGCTGAAAGCCGAGGGCGGCACGCCGGTGTTGCTGCGCGACGTCGCCCGTGTCGAATTGGCTCCTGACGAACGACGCGGCGTGACCGAGTTGAACGGCGAAGGCGAAGTCGTGTCCGGAATTGCAGTGCAACGCTTCGGCCAGAACGCCCTGACCGTCATTGGCAATGTCAAGGACCGCCTTGCCGACATCAAGGGCAGCCTGCCCGAGGGCACCGAAATCGTGCCGGTCTATGACCGCTCAGACCTGATCCATCGCGCCATCGCCACGCTCAAGGCCACGCTGATCGAGGAGAGCCTTATTGTCGCTCTCGTCTGCGTCGTGTTTCTGCTGCATGTCCGCAGCGCGCTGGTCGCGATCATCACCCTGCCGCTCGGCATTCTGATCGCCTACATCTGTATGCACGCACTTGGCCTGTCATCGAACATCATGAGTCTCGGCGGCATCGCCATCGCCATCGGCGCCATGATCGATGCGGCAATCGTCATGATCGAGAACGCGCACAAGCATCTGGAGCGGGCGTCGCCAAACAAACCCCGATCCGAAGTCATTATCGAGGCCGCGTGCGAAGTCGGCCCGGCGCTGTTCTTCTCGTTGCTGATCATCACCGTTTCGTTCCTGCCGATCTTCGCGCTCGAAGCGCAGGAGGGCCGGCTGTTCAAACCGCTCGCCTACACCAAGACGTTTGCGATGGCAGCGGCGGCGCTCTTATCGGTCACGGTCGTCCCGGCGCTGATGGTCTTATTTGTGCGTGGACGCATCGTGTCGGAGCACAAAAACCCGGTGAACCGGTTCCTGATCTGGGTTTATCGACCGATTATCGAGGCTGTGTTGAAGTACAAAGCGTTGACCATCTGTAGTGCAGCCATCGCCTTGGCCGTCAGCATCTGGCCGGCGACCAAACTCGGCTCCGAGTTTATGCCGAATCTGAACGAAGGCACGGTGATGTATATGCCGACCACACTTCCCGGGTTGTCCATCACTAAGTCAGCTGAGTTGTTGCAAACCCAGAACAAGATCATCAAGTCGTTTCAGGAGGTCGAAAGCGTTTTTGGCAAGGCGGGTCGTGCCGGCACCGCGACCGACCCGGCACCAACCGAGATGTTCGAGACCATCATCAACCTCAAGCCGCCGGGCCAATGGCGACCGGGCGTGACCATCGACAGCCTGATCCAGGAAATGGATAAGGCGTTGCAGTTCCCCGGCGTCTCGAATGCCTGGACCATGCCGATCAAGGCGCGCATCGACATGCTGGCAACCGGTATTCGGACGCCCGTTGGTGTCAAAGTGATCGGCAACGATCTCGTGGTCATCGAACGCCTCGCCCGCGAAATCGAGGCCGCGATCAAAACCGTGCCCGGGACATCGAGCGCGTTCGCCGAGCGCATCATCGGCGGTTACTATCTCGACATTGAACCGGACCGGACGCAACTCGCGCGCTACGGACTGATGATAGGTGACGTGCAAGCCGTCATCGCCTCGGGGCTCGGTGCCGAAACGGTGACGACCACGGTCGAAGGTCGCGAGCGATATGGCGTTAGCGTGCGCTTTCCGCGCGATCTCCGTTCCGACCCCGAGGCTATCTCGCGAGAGGTACTAATACCCTTGCCGAACGGGGCGTCGATCCCGCTGGGCCAAGTA
>JAYSVA010000467.1:0-14417 GCA_043718785.1 Hyphomicrobiaceae bacterium | reverse complement strand
AGGCGACCTTGTCCCACTTCGGCCCACCGACCGCACCGAACAGGATGGCGGACGATTTCTGCGCCTTCTCGACGGCAGCGTCAGTGATCGGCACGCCGTGCTTATCGATGGCCACGCCGCCGCACAGGTCGCTCGTAGTTTCGAATTTGCCCTTGTTGCTCTTGCTATTGAAGAACCCAAGCACCCGCTCGCACTCCGCCATCACCTCAACGCCAATGCCGTCGCCTGGAAGCAGAAGGATGTTGTGATTAGTGGCCATGGCGTAGGTGCTCCGATGAGGGTTGATGCGGTTCGCTAGCCGATGGCGGGGGATTTGACTAGCATCGTCAATGCGCGGTCGATGCAGGGCCTATTGCGCAATTGCGCATAGCGCCAATTGACGGGTCAAGGGACAAGTCCCTTGGCCAGTGGCGGTTGGCTTTAAGCCTCCGGCGGCCAAGGACTTGTCCTTGGAACCTCACCCCAAAAACGGCAGTTTGAACAGCATCGTGAAGCCGTTGAAGGTGCACAGTGCGCCGATGGCGGCGCAGAGGGCGCTCATGATTAGCAGCATATTGCCGGACGCGATCAGCGCGACGGAGGCGACGACAATGGCGATTTGCAGGAAGGCTTGGCCGTAGTCGAAGTACGGGTCGCGCTTCAACGCTTCGTCACGCTCTTTTTCGAGACCTTTGGCCTTGGCCATCAGCTGGTCCATGCCTTCGCCAGTGGCCGGCTCCGATTTTAGCCGCGCCACATCAGTCCGGCGCGCCGCCACGGTTTCCGTGATCAGCTGACGTGCTTCCGGCGACAACCCAGGCGAGGTCTTCAACGACATCTCAAGGTCATCTGTGATCAACTGCAGATTGATACGTCGCTGATTCTTGGCTTGAAAGAAATTCCATGTATTCGTCGCATCAATATTGCGCAACGTCGCATCTTTCGCAGCATTACCACCACCAAGCGCGCAAACAGCAAGTGCAACGGCAATAACGCCAATGTAAATGCCGATCCATTTATCACGAGCTTCTTTGTTCTCGCGCGCCGCGTCGTCGCTTAATTTATCCCAGGCCATTGTATTTTCCCCGTTTGCTTAGAAATCAACCGATCAGCGCACGCTTGTCCTGAACACTGCCGTCGGCTTTCAGGCGATAAATGATCGGGGCACCGGTGTGCAGTTCGACCTTGAGGATCTGCTCGGGGGTGAGCTGTTCGAGTTGCATGATCATCGAGCGTAGCGAATTGCCGTGGGCGGCGACGATGACGTTGCGGCCCGCCTTCACCTCGGGCCAGATTTTGGCGTCGTAGTAGGGCAGCGTGCGCGCGGCCGTATCCTTCAGGCTCTCGCCACCCGGCGGGGGCACATCGAACGAGCGACGCCAGATCAGCACCTGCTCCTCGCCCCATTTCTTGCGGGCATCATCCTTATTCAGGCCGGACAGCTCGCCGTAGTCGCGCTCGTTCAGCGCCTGATCTTTGATGGTCTGCAGTTTCGTTTGGCCGAGCTCGCCCAGGATAAGGTCGAGGGTGCGCTGCGCCCGCGTCAGCACGCTGGTGAAGGCGATGTCGAACTTGATGCCCTCGGCCTTCAGCAGTTTGCCGGCGCGATGGCCTTCCTCGACGCCTTTTTCGGTGAGGTTCGGGTCGCGCCAGCCGGTGAACAGATTGAGCTTGTTCCACTCGCTTTCGCCGTGACGCACCAACACGAGGACATTGTCAGCCATTGTAGTTGCTCCAAAAAACGAGGTCAAAGGCCGAGCACATCGACCATGTTGAACAGCCCCGGACCTTTGCCCCGGCCCCACAGCGCCGCCTTGATCGCACCGCGGGCAAAAATCCCGCGGTCAGTTGCCCGGTGTGAGATTTCGATGATTTCCCCGTCGGCGGCAAACAGTACGGTGTGTTCGCCCACAACATTCCCGCCACGCAGGGTGGCGAAACCGATGTCGCCACGTTTCCGGGCGCCGGTGTGGCCATCACGCGAGCGCACCGAGCGGGTGGTCAGCGAGATGCCGCGCCCTTCGGCTGCGGCTTGGCCGAGCATCAAGGCCGTGCCGGATGGTGCGTCGATCTTGTGTTTGTGGTGCATCTCCAGCACTTCGATGTCAAAATCCTCGTCCAGCGCGGCGGCGATTTTGCGGGTCATGACGGTGAGTAGGTTGACGCCCAAGCTCATGTTGCCGGCTTGGATGATCGTGGCGTGACGACTGGCGGCCTTTATCGCGGCCTGCTCCTTGTCGGACAGCCCGGTAGTGCCGATCACATGAACGATGCGGGCGTTGGCCGACAGCCCCGCCGTTTCGACGGTGGCGGCTGGAATGGTGAAATCCAGCACGCCGTCAACGCGGGCCAGCAGTTCCAACGCGTCGTCGGTGACGGCCACGCCGAGCGGCCCGATGCCCGCGAGGGTGCCGATGTCTTGGCCAATCGCGCTAGAACCGGGCCGCTCGATGCCGCCGGCAATCTGCACGCCGCTGGTGGCGTGCAGCGCCCGCACCAGCTCGCAGCCCATCCGGCCTGCAACGCCCATCACCGCGATCTTCATGTCAGCCATTGGCAACCCTCACCTGCACCCCAGCCCCCCCCCCCCTCAAGGGGGCAGGGCTATCGCATATAAACTCACCGCGAGCACACCGTCGCGGTTTTTCTCCTCCTCCCCCTTGAGGGGGGAGGACAGCGCGGCTCGATTTTTGTTCTTCACAAAAATCGATTTGGCCGTGCGAGGTGGGGGTGACTTCGGGCCGCTTGTCCCACTGCCCGAAGACCACCCCCACCTCACGACGGCATCGCTGCGCGAAGCCCTCGTTGTCCTCCCCCCTCAAGGGGGAGGAGGCGAAAACTGGCAGGTTGGAGCAAGGCTTGGGAGGGAGACACGGGAGAGTGTGCCTTGGTATTGCCAAAGTCGCCTCAACCCTGCGTCTTGGCCCGTGCAATCGAGTCTTCGATCAGGCGGCGGGCGTCATCGGCGTCGCCGAAGCGCTCGATTTTCACCCACTTGCCGTCTTCCAGGTCCTTATAATGCTCGAAGAAGTGGGCGATCTGCTTGATCACGATATCTGGTAAATCCTGGTAGTTCTTGACCTTCTCGTAGCGCGACGTCACCAAGCTCGACGGCACAGCGATGATCTTCTCGTCCTCACCCTTTTCATCGCGCATCCGCAGCACGCCAACCGGACGGCAGTTGATCACGCAACCGGGAATGAACGGCCGCGTATTGGCCACCAGCACATCGATGGGGTCGCCGTCGCCACACAGCGTGTGCGGCACGAAGCCGTAATTGCCGGGGTAGCGCATCGGCGTATACAGGATACGGTCAACGAACAGCGTGCCGGAGGCCTTGTCCAGTTCGTACTTGACCGGCTCGCCGCCGATTGGCACTTCAACCAGAACATTGATATCGTGCGGCGGGTTGTGGCCGATGGCGATGGCGTCGATGCGCATGGTGGGGTCCTCTATCGTCTCGTCGCGTGTTGATTTGAGTTCTAGCCGGTCTTATGGGCCGGACACCTAGGAGAAGGCAATGCGCCATACGTTGATGACCCGCAAAGCGCTGATGGCCGGTATCACGTGTGCGGTTGCGGCTTTGACCACGGGTGCCGCAACAGGGGCTTCCGCGTCGGAAAAGGCCCGCATCAAGAGCCGTTTCACCACGATTGAGCTGAAAACCTGCGAGGTCATAAAAATCGACCGTCAGGGCGGCGCGTGGATCTGCAAAGGGCTCAGCGGCTATCCGGTTTACGTGGCAACGGGTGACTTGCGCCAGTTCATCAGCTTCGGACCGCTCGGCCAGACACGCCGTGCCGCCACGCAAACACTCAAGGCGTTCAGTTCGATTTTCGCACCGAAACGTGATCGCGCCACCATCGAATGGCGCTTCCGCCGCGCCGATGGCCGCGACGTGCCTTATGCCACGATTGTGCGGTTCTACACGGCGAGTGGTGCCGCCAAAGGCAACGCCGATGCCAGCGACGGCACTAAAGGCGAAGTCCTAATCGTCACCAAAGTCACGCCCACTGAGGCCTGCCAGCTCGCCCTGATCGACGCCCGCGCCAACCCCGACGCCATCATCCTCGCCCGCTCTGCCGCCGACGAGCTGAGCGCCGCGTTCGACTGCAAGACCGACCCGCCGCGCGTGGTGGGCGCGACAGGCCGCAGCCCCATGTGAGATGCCGGATGGATCTGAGGAGCAGCCATGTACTATGTCGGCATACTTGAAGGCGCCAAAAACAACTGGGGTGTTCGCATTCCCGATCTCGTCGGCTGCCACGGTGCCGGGTCAACTGCAGATGCGGCACTTGCTGATGCCACTTCCGCCGCGCGCGAGTGGGCTGAGCATCAAACCGGGCGCGGCGTCTCGTTACCGAAGCCGCGCGCCATGACTGACATTATCGCCGACAAAGCTGCCGAATTTGATACCGCTGCTGGTGAAAGCCTCGTCATGATCCCCGTCGTCGTCGAGCGGGGCCGCTCGGTCAAAGCCAATATCTCGCTCGATGCAGGCACGCTTGCCGCCATCGACGAAGCCGCCAAGCGCCGTGGCCTGACACGCTCCGCGTTCTTCACCTCCGCCGCGCTAGAGAAAATTGAAGCGGGCGGATAGAAGTTGCTAATTTGACGACGTGCCCACACCGCCAAAGGAGCCATGTGATGACCCGAACCGAGTTTGAAGCCGCGCTAAAGGCCGACGGTTTCGTTGAGATCGAGACCAAAACATTGCCAACCCGCCCGGCTAATGGCGAACACGGCCACCACTATGACGTGCGCGGCCTAGTGCTCGACGGCGTCTTCACGGTCATTCAGAACGAGGCCTCCGTGCACTACCGCCCCGGCGACATCTTCTTCGTCGCCAACGGCGACCCACACTGCGAGGAAATCGGCGCGGCAGGGGCGGAGATCTGTGTGGGGAAAAGGTATTGAGGGGGTGCACGAACCGTAGAGACGCGAAGTATTTAGTTAGGAAGAGGTTCTGACCGGTCGACATAAACTAGCTAGCACGCACCGTCTCCGTGTTTCGTGCTTCAGGTAGGTACGTAACGTGGATTGCGGCGCTGCCGGTAATGGATGAGTGAACCATAGCGGACGCAGGTGTTGTTGGTGTTGCTATAAAGCCACTCCGTCAAAATATTGCCAACCCGCTGGTAAGCTGTTCCCTCTGGGGCTCCAAGTTATGGCACGGTGCAGCCGGAGTTTGCGAATATGCGATTTCAAATGTCAATGCTTTATACCGTGTGTTGCGTCGTTGCGACGTCAGCTGTGCTTTTTACTGCGCCCACCGCCAACGCAAACGATAAGGAGCCGTCGCGTTTACGACTGAATGAGCAGCTTCAGTGGCTGCTCGCCAAGGGGTTCCGCAATCTGGGTGACCAATCGATCACGTTGCTTCCAAACGGCGAAACAATCCTCGTCGAATTGGCTCTAGTGGCTCAAAGCACCTATGCGTTCGTGGCTACCTGCGGCGAGACATGTCGGCACGTGCAACTTAGTTTGATCATGGAATCGAGTGAAACAATTGCCACGTCGTCCGAAACGGCATCGACCGCCATGCTGGCGGGACAGCCCCCGGCAGCGACCGACTACAAGCTGCGAATCACAACGCCGATTTGCGACACGGCTGCGGGCTGTTCGGTCAGCTTTGCCGTGCTGGAGCAACCAGCCCCCTCGGTTCCGGTCGGTGCTGAAACTGCGGCTATGCTAACGGCGACACCGCCACTTGGCTCCGCCGCATTACCGACCACGTTCCCGCTTCAGCCGGGGCCGGTCGATCAACTCGCCGAAACTGTCATTCAGCAGCTGGAATCGATGATCATGACACAGATTGAAATTGATCGCGCGCGAAAGACCGAGCCACCGGCATTAGTTGCCGGAGCAGCAACCGTGTCAGATTCCGCGCCTGGCAAAGCAAAAGGCTCGGTTGCGCCGGGCAATACGCAATCGCTGCAGCAAGTTCCGCCGCCGCCGCAACGCCCCGCCGCAAATAGCGGGACGAATTGCCTGGCCATGTACCAACGCTATCTAGCAACAGCGAAAACCTCTGGAAGCCCGGAGTCGATTGCACCGCTTACACAAATGTACCAACGATTTCAGGCTCAGTGCCCTAATTTTCGCCCATGAGCCGTTAGGTTTGCCATGAACGATTGAAGCTGGAGGATAAAGTTATGCGTTATCTGAAACTCGGGATTGTTTGCGGGACGTTGTTTCTCGGTGCGCCAAGTGCGTTCGCGCAAGGTGCCAAAGAAGCCGAAGGCCAAGGGCTCGGCAGCATGATCGGCGGCATTCTGGGGAACATTATTCCTGGAGGAAGCTCGGTCGGAGGCCAGATTGCGCGGACGCTGGCACCCACGATTGGCGGTGTTATCGGTGCCAGCATCGGCGCACAACTCGATGCGGAGGATCGCCGGGCACTTGAGCAGGCGACGCGCCGCGCCATCTCGAACGGTTCGCGGCAGACTTTCCGTGGCAAGACGGGAACGAAGGGAACCGTCACAGTGACCGCTAACAGCAAGAACGACAAGGGCCAACCCTGCAGAACCGTGAAGCAGGAAGTCGAGAAGAAAGACGGGACGGTCCTTAGCGACACAGTCAGTGCGTGTAAGGGAGACAACGGCTGGAAGGTCTGATGCGCGGGGCACTCACCATTCGTTTGTTGCTGACGGTGGCCGCGTTGTTTTGGCCAATGACCGCCGTTGCCGAAGAGGTTCGCGGGCGCTCGGATGAACTCGGCATCGACTTCGAAGTGACCGGCGGGGCAAATTGGTGCGCGTCGTCTGTGACCGTTATGCTGATGGCGAAAGAACCGGGCGTGTTCGACCTTGAAGCTTCGCCGTTTGCCAGGATGGTCGGACGCATTCGTGCTGTCGTGTCCGAGCCATGTCCGCAATTGGAGCGGATCGAGTTTCAAGGTGGCACCGAGACATCCATCGCTGTAATGTTCGAAATGACCCGGCTGACGGGCTGGCGTCGGTTCGTCCCGCTCGACACGGCAAATGCGCGTCAGCTATGCCGCAGTCCAGATCCGTCGCCGCGCAGTAAAGCCGCATGCGAACCGAGGATCACCGCCTATGCGACGGCGCACCAGATCCTGAGAGGCGGAGACTTTCGCGAAGCCATCCTGGTTGACTATCTCGACACCGCCGTGCCATCGCATCTAACGTGGCGCGACGGTGCGACGACCGGCAAGATCACCACACTCGACGCTGACGACCTGTTGCAGAAATTCGGCTCTCTCGGCGGCATGCTCGATGCGATGGTCGGGATCGTGGCTGAGCAATGTGCGCGCCCAGGATCGGATAGCCTCGATGTAGCCTATGAAGACAAGGACGACCGCTCCTACCGTGCTATCCCATGCAGCAAGCCCGACGGCTCAGGGCCCTTCACCCTCGCCTTCGTCGCCCGCCCCGCCGTCAATGGCGGCTACGTGCTATTGCAGGTGAACGCGTCAACTTTGGAAGTAGCTCAACGGATTTGGGTACGGGATTAAGGGCTGCCAACTCGGTGTAACGTGTTATTCGGCCGCCTCCTGGATCCTTGAGATGACGCTCTCCATGCTGTGTGCCCGAATCGTACCGAAGATTGCCGAGCTTTGATCTGGCGAACTGTTCAAACTGTAACTTTGACCGGGCAAGGCCCCACTCCCAGCAAACGATGTGGTATTTGGATCGCCAACTACATCAGAAACTATCGAAAAATTCGTCTGATTCGATCGATCACCTACTTTTGCATAATCATTTCGTGCTGCGTTGAACGTAACGGCTGGTTGCCCGGTTTCGCTACTGACATAACTTGCGAGCCCTCCCCCCAACGAATGACCGGTTAGTACAATTCGAGCTTCCGGATTAGCTTTTCGCGTTTCCTTATAAAGCTCCATAGCTTCTGCATATTGCTTTGAAAAAACGGCTGATTTTGGGTTCAAGTAGTTCGCACCGATGTCAGTTACCCAATCCTTGATCGATGTTGGCTCAGTCCCCCGGTATGCAATAACAATTTCTTTTTGACCATTAGGCAGAGATTTTTCAAAAACTGAGGCAGAGAAACCAGAATCTTTTTCGACGGCTGACACGCGAGTGTAATCTTTCGCAGTCACCGATTTCGTGTCATAAGCATCACTGGAGAGTTGCGCATACGGTAAGGCTGCTTTAGCGACGATTTGACTCGGCATGCTTGACACAACTTTCGCGATGGGAGCCGGGATAGGGTTGTAACTATTGCCCTGACTCGTGATCGTGTTGCCAACACTCACATTCTTAATTGTACTTGCAGGCAATCCTGCAGGAGACGGAAGTGCTTGACGATTAAGCGTGACATTCGCGGCAGTCGCACCAACTGCACCAACGGATACACTCTTGATTGGACCAGCACCTACCGGGACTGGTTGCCCAACCGGTTGCGTCGGCCTGCCAGCTTCCACTTTCGTCTTCCCCACGCCGAATGATTTGATCGTTCCGCCTACCAGTCCGCCCCCCAGCCCGGGCGTTCGTCCGGCGTTGATATCGGTGGTCAGGACAGGTTGTACTTTGTTGGCCGCGTTGCCGAGGATCGACGGTTGGACGGGGCCGGTTGGCGAGGACAGCACGTTGCTCCCCCCTGTCCCGTTGCTACCCGGCAGCTTGACTACTTTGGTCCCAGCCCCGGTTGTCGGTGGCGTCACAGACCCGGTAATGAGCGCCGGTCCCATAGCCCCACCGCCACTCAAAGTGGTGCGCGGAGCGTGGCTCGGCTGCACCGGGTCTGGCACGAACACTTGACGCGCCACCATCTCGCAACGTTGCTGCAAACCGCATTGCTGGGTCGTAACTTGCCGTGGCGAGCAGCGCTGCTCGGGCCGACACCTCTGCTCTTGCCGCGTCGCCTGTTGGCAGACTTGACGAGGATTGCAGACTTGCTGCGAAACCGGCACGTTCACGCAATTCGGCACGAAAACGCAACGACCGTTGGCGCAGCGCTGCTGTTGGGAACACTGCTGTCGGTACTGCGTCGTCATCTGGCAGTTTTGCACCGTACTGCACTGCTGATATGGCACGGCGACCATCTGGCAAGTCTGCTCGGTGCGGCACTGCTGTTCCGTGCGTGTCACTGGACTGCAAACCTGCTGTCCGCGACACTCGCGTACCATCCGCGTCTCCATCCGCGCTTCTGCGCCAGTCGCCAAAGTAAACAATGCAACAAGCCATAATAGAAGAATACGCAACATGTGCAGTTCGTGGCAACTCCACGCCCCTAATCAAAGATCCCAACAACTTAGACAAGCCCATTCTTTGATCGCTGGCAACTAGGATTAACACATGGTGTATACATAAATTCATTTTGGTCAGCGAGAGATCTCTCTGAACTGCTGATTCAAATCTCGAGACAGCGTACACGGCGTACCTATAATATACCCCACCCTCTCACCCCATCACACCCCTCCTAAACCCAC
The DNA here is from genome assembly GCA_043718785.1 of Hyphomicrobiaceae bacterium. Lineage (GTDB taxonomy): Bacteria > Pseudomonadota > Alphaproteobacteria > Rhizobiales > Hyphomicrobiaceae > JAYSVA01. The sequence goes on along the minus strand of JAYSVA010000467.1, from coordinate 5,026 downwards.
TCGCCGGGTACGTGCCCAACAGCTTTAACTCCGTCGAGAAGAACCCGAGCTCTTCCAGCGCTAGCTGAACGTTGCGGTCGGACGGGTGGCCTTCGATGTCGGCGAAGAACATGGTGGCGGTGAATGAGCCGCCGTCCTGGTAGCTCTCCAGCTTGGTCATGTTGACGCCGTTGGTGGCGAACCCGCCGAGGCCTTTGTAGAGGGCGGCTGGCACGTTGCGGACGCGGAATAGGAACGTGGTGATGCACGGGCCGTTGTTCGGCGCCACATCCTCACGATCCGATGACAGAATGACGAATCGCGTGGTGTTGTGGTCCTCGTCTTCGACGTCCTCAGCCAGCACCTTCAGGCCGTAAATCTGCGCGGCGAGCGGCGGCGACAGCGCGGCTTTGGTGTTATCGCCCCACTCCGCCACCTGACGTGCGGCGCCCGCCGTATCGCCGGCCACATGCGGACGCAGCTTGTGCTTGCGCATGATCTTGCGGCACTGGCCGAGCGCGTGGACGTGGCTATAGACATCGGTGATCTGGTCGATGGTGGTGGTTTTCAGCGCCATCAGGTGGAAACGAATGCGCAGGAAGTGCTCACCGGTGATGTACAGCCCGGCGTTCGGCAGCATGTGGTGGATGTCCGCCACGCGGCCCGCCAGCGAGTTCTCAATCGGGATCATCGCATAGCGCGCCTCGCCGGATTTCACCGCTGCCAAGGCATCCTCAAACGTCGGGCACGGCAGCGGGGTGAGGTCCGGAAACACTTCCGAGCAGGCGATATGCGAATTCGCGCCGGGTTCGCCCTGGTAGGAGATCATGTTGGATTTGCCAGATTTCATAGGGGCCGCCTTCGGCTTCGGGCGGACAGCAGTCTTGGTCGGGGCCATTTGAACTTCGTTTCGTTAGTTGATGGACATCGTTTTTGTCGGCAGAGCATTAGCTAAGTCGATAACAGCTTGAATTGACGCGCGAGCCTGAGGACTGTTGTGCCAACACGTCGAATTCATCATCTGTGAAATCCGCTTCGTGAGGGTCGCGGTATCTTGATTGCGTAGCGCCGCGAGCGAGCAAAAGCCGATTTGCTCAAGTCGAGTGACCACTGTCGGCCCAACACCCTTCAAGGCAAGTAAAGCTTGCCGCTCGTCCGCATTGAAATGCTTCGTCGCCATGTCGCCTAGACCGTTGATGACTGAGCTCCTGGCACGCTCTAGCTGGACGAAATCGTCTCGAACAGTTCGGCGTCCAAAACCTTTGCAGACTGCAAAATCGCGATTTTGCCGGGCGTTACCACCGCACCTGCAAGCGCCAGGTTCACCAGATCAGGCGGGAGCGGACCGCCGTCTCCGATCATGCCGCACGTCCACGCCGGTTCCGTCGGCCAGAGCGCTTCTTTGCGATAGCTTGCAAGTGATTCGAGCCCTGCCCGCGGGACGAGCCGCATCACTTTTTCTTTGCCAAGGGCGGCATCGAACATCGGGCCCAATATGATGGCATGGGTCATGGGGGGCGGTACCAGCGACGAGGCGTTGTTCCCCCAGATCATGATCCGGTGCGGACCCGGGCTCTGCTGAGCAGGCGAACCTGTTTGCGACTTGTTGAGCATTCGCTTTATCCAGGACTCACTGCCTTTTGCTGTTGCACCGCTCTCCGGGTTAGCCAGCCAGCGTAAGGTCGGGACGAACAGATCAGTTTTCTCGCGTTCCAGACGCATGGTCTTAGCGTGAACCCGGTCGTTCCATTCCCAAACGCTGTGGATCATTGCGCGCGGTGCGCGCGCCATGTCATTCGCAGCAAGATCAACCTTACGTTCAACCAAGACTCGGTAGCCCATTTCATTGCCGGTGTTCCAGCCGCTGAGATAGGCCTCCCGACTGAAGGTAGTCGATGTGCCGTGACCGTTGATCTGAGGATCTTCGACCGAACACTGCCAAGCCGCAACGATCTCGGCGATGACCGACGCTGCCTCGAGACCGAATGTCGAGGGCCGCATATAGTTTACATCAGCGTGGAGATGAGTCTTGCGCTCACCCGCCACATCCACCGGGCTCCAGCGCAGCATAAAGTGACAGCCCGTGTTTGGATGTTCGTAGAACGCCTCATTCCCATTGACCTGCATCGGGAACGTTGCGGTCAATTTCTGAAAATCAGCAATCGTCTTCGGCACGGATGGAAAAAGATAGAGATCGTGGCTCATGGTATGTCCTAAGTTACTTCGCGGCCAGCATTTGTCGGGCGCGCTCAAGATCGTGTGGAGTATCGACACCGAGCGGAACCGTGTCAACGAGCGCTACTTCAATGCGCATGCCGGCTTCCAGCGCCCGCAACTGCTCCAGCCGCTCGCGCATTTCCAGTGGTGATGGCTTCAGCGTCACAAACCGCTCCAGCGCGGCGCGGGTGTAGGCGTAAATGCCGATGTGATGGTACAGCGGCCCCTCACCCCAGGGCGCGGTGGTTCGGGTAAAGTACAGCGCCTTTAGGGTGCGGGCGCTAATCGGCGTGCCGACCACTTTCACCACGCTCGACGCGACTTTCTCCGCCGGATCGGTGATCTCAGCGGCGATGGTGGCGATATCCGGCCGTTCTCCGGGCGCACGATTGAGCAAGGGCGCGGCACAGGCCGTCACCAACCACGGATCGAGTGTCGGCAGATCGCCCTGCAAATTTATGACGATATCGCAGTGCCCGTGCGGATCGACGGCGGACACGGCCTCATACACCCGGTCGGAGCCTGAGGCATGGTCGGCGCGGGTCATCACCGCCTCGCCGCCGACGGCTTTGATCACGGCGATAATCTCGTCGCTATCGGTTGCCACAACAACGCGGCCCGCATGCGCCTCAATGGCGCGGCGCCAGACGTGCACGATCATCGGCTCGCCATGGATGTCGGCCAGCGGCTTGCCCGGCAGGCGCGTCGCCTGCATCCGGGCCGGAACGATGACGAGCGCGCGTGAAACGGTCATGTGGGTGTCTCGTGATGCAAAAATCGCCTGCAACCTAGGTAACTCGGCCACCATTACGCATTCCGGTGACAATTGGTCTCGGGGTTTGGCTCTAGAACGAGCGCCACGGACGTTGCAAGAGGAACGAGAATTTCTATAGTCGGGCTTAGCATGCCGGGGGTACTCTCAAACCCGCAGCGGCCGTGACAAGACGTGAACTCGGGGAACTCGGGCCGATGATGGATAGTTTTGAATTCAACAAGATCGCTGGCGCTGTGCTGGCGGCATTGCTCGTCATTTTCGGCGTCTCTACGGCGCTGGATACTTTTAAGGGCAAAGGCAACCCGAAGCTCGTCGGCTACGAAATGCCAGCAGCAGCCCCAGCAGGTGCGGCAACCGTTGCCGCAGCTGCATTCAGCCCAGCAGCCGTGCTCGCAGCCGTTGCCAAAGGCAGCGTTGAAGGCGGCCAAGCGGCATTCAAAAAGTGCGCGGCCTGTCACTCTGCCGACAAAGGCGGAAAGAATGGCACGGGACCCAACCTCTGGGGCATCGTCAACCGCGCAGTCGGCGGCACCGATGGGTTTGCCTATTCGGCTGTGCTGAAGGGTAAAGGCGGCACTTGGAATTGGGCCAATCTTACCGGATATCTTTACGATCCGAAGGGATATGCGCCTGGCAACAAAATGGCGTTTGCTGGCATCAAGGAAACTGCCGAGCTGGCCGATCTGCTAGCCTATATGCGGACTATGGGCGACAGTCCGGCTGAACTGCCGAAGTAACAACTTCCAACGTAGCGATCTGCGCGAATCACCCTTCCAGCCCAGCTGGAAGGGTTTTTTGCGTCCGCACCACCAAAACGTGCCCTGAAGGCCACAAGCTTAAACGTTTATTGATCACTGTCTCATATTGTGACGGAACGATATGAGCGCACTGACGACCAGTGCGCGCCCAGGAGCGAACAGATGAACCGTCCCGCATTGCCAATGGTCCCCACACTCTCCGCCCGCCGCGCTGCCACATTCGTCGGCGTATCCATGACGCTGTTGCTTGGTGCCTGCTCGGGCAATCCACTTTCCGACGGCATGATGGCCAGCAACCCAGAGGGCCCACCCAGCATTTCGACGGCAATTGCGAACAACCAGACGGAACTGGAAAAAGCCACGCTGTACTGGAGCAAGGAATACTCCAAGAACACGCGCGACCTGAACGCGGCGCTGTCGTACGCCAAAAACCTTAAAGCTGGCGGCCACAAAGACCGCGCCATTGCCATCTTCCAGGAAGCCTCGGTCTATCATGGCAGCAACCGCGAGCTAGCGTCGGAATATGGCCGCTTGGCGCTGGATATGGGCCAGGTCGGTCTGGCTGAGAAACTGCTAAGCGCCGCTGATGATCCGGCCACCCCCGACTGGCGAGTAGTGTCTGCCCGCGGCACGGTACACGCCAAGCAAGGCAAATATGCCGAAGCGATCCCGCTATACGAGCGCGCGCTGGAGATTGCCCCGGATGCATCGTCCGTGCTGAGCAACCTCGCCATGGCCTATGCCGCCGGTGGACGTGCCAATGAAGCCGAGCCGCTACTGCGTCGTGCCATCGAAATCGACGGCTCGAATGCCAAGCTGAAGCAGAACCTGGCGCTGGTCGTGGGCCTGCAAGGCAAGCACGACGAAGCGAAACAAATTGACGGCCAGGACCTCACCAATGACGTTGCCACCAACAATGCTGACGTCGTCCGCCAGATGGTGAAGGCTGACAAAGCGCCATTTGCCGAGCCACAGGCTGTTGCCAGCGTTGCAAAGCCAAGCAAAACCAAGACCGCGAAGAAAACCACCCAGCCGGAACTACGCCCGACCGCTGTAGCTGATGCCGCCACCGAGCCGAATTGGGATAAACTGGTATCGATGGCCATTGCCAACTCGGATGGCAAGCCAGCAAAGCGCTGATACGACTGAGCTAAAACAACAATGGCGCGCAACGAGACCCGTCCGTTGCGCGCCATTGGCATTTGATGAACCGACGAAACTACCAGTTCACAAACATGATCAGCTCAACGTTGCGGTCGCCATCGCTGACCTTGTCTGACACGATGCCTTGCAGGAT
>JAYSVA010000466.1:0-2699 GCA_043718785.1 Hyphomicrobiaceae bacterium | reverse complement strand
TGAAGGCCAACAAGCGCCCGTCGAACATGAAACCGGATGAGGCGATCACCTACGACTTCGTCACCGAGCTGACGACTACGCACGTTGTTTCCGACGCCACCTTCGCGCGGGCGAAAGCGCTGTTCACCGAACAGCAGATCGTCGATCTGACCACGGTTGCCGGCACCTACATCACCATCGCCATGCTGATCTCCATGGCCAACATGCAAATTCCCGACGGCAAGGAATTACCGTTCAAGCCAGGCGAAGCTTAAGCGGCGCGCACTCTGATGTAGGTTGGGTCAAGCTTTTGCGCGACCCAACAACTTTGGTGCCTCACCCGCCGACGACTGCCGTGGAATGTTGGGTCGCGCGAAGTGCTTGACCCAACCTACGGTTTATTCCCCGTACGTTTCGACAGAGAACAGATCATGCGCGCTTACTTCTACGAAAAAGCTGGCCTTGCCGCTGATGTCCTTCAACTTGGCACGCTGCCGGACCCCACTCCGGAGCAGGGCGAGGTGCGGGTGCGGGTGACGCATTCGGCGGTCAATCCGACCGACTCGAAGCGCCGGAAAATCGGTCGCGAGCTGGACCAGACGCCGCGCATCATCCCGAATAACGATGGTGCGGGCATCATCGATCAAGTTGGCAACGGTGTCTCGGCGTCACGCGTCGGCCAGCGCGTCTGGATTTTTGGCGCGCAAGCCGGACGCCCGAACGGCACCGCCGCCGAATACGTCGTGCTACCATCCCGCCAAGCCATCGCGCTGCCGGATAACGCCAGCCTGACTGACGGGGCCAGCCTCGGTGTGCCCGCCGTCACCGCCCATCGGGGCTGCTTTGGTGACGGCTCCATCGCGGGCAAAACCCTGCTGGTCACTGGTGCCGCCGGACGCGTTGGCGCTTATGCCGTGCAATTCGCCAAGTGGGCGGGCGCGCGCGTCATCGCCACAGTCGGCTCGCCGGAAAAGGCCGCCGCCACAACCACTCTCGGTGCTGATTTGGTGCTCGACTATGGCCGTGATGACGTGGTCAAAGCCGTACGCGACTTCACCGGCGGCACAGGTGTGGACCGGCTGATCGACACGGCGTTCGCGCAGACCATCGCGCTTGCCCCGCAGCTGGTGCGCCCGAACGGTGTCATCACCGCCTATTCGTCTGACGCCGACGCCAACCCGAAAGTGCCATTCGTGCAGCTGATGCACATGAACATCCTGATCCGCCCATTCGGCATCTTCGGCATGCCCGCCGCCGCCCAGGAGCAGGCGTTCTCCGACATCACTGCCGCCCTGCGCGCTGGCGTACTCAAGCATCGCATCGGCCACCACGTCGGCTTCGGCGATATGATTGCCGCCCACGCCCTAATGGACGACAAGGGCGCCTGGGGTACGGTCGTGGTAGATGTGGCGGGCAACGCTTAAGCCGGACCCAACCTAGCGGCCCCGCCCCTTGACGCGTTGCATCAGCATCACCATCTCTAAGAAGCCGACAGTGTTTTGGTTCAGTCCATGCCTGCGCGCCATTTTTCTTGCCCGCATGTTGGCTGATGATCGGCGACCCCAACGCCGCTTTTGCGGCAAAAGCGAGGATCCCATGAAGGTCAAGGATGCGATGCATGCCGGTACCGAGTGGCTACCGCCGACGACGCCATTAGTCGAAATTGCCAAACGAATGCGCGACAAGGATATCGGCTGCGTGCCGATTGGCGACAATGACCGCCTCGTCGGCATGGTCACGGATCGCGATATCACGTTGCGGGCCGTCGCTGCGGGCGGTGACACCACCAAAATGACGGCTCGCGATGTGATGACCAAGTCGATCATTTTCTGCCGCGAGTCTGAGGAGCTGGCGGACGCTGTACGGATCATGGAGCAGAAGCAAATACGGCGGCTCCCGGTGATCAACGACCAAAAACGGCTCGTCGGGATGCTGAGCATTGGCGACATTTCGCACAAGTCCCGCGAAATGACCGGCGAAGTCATGGCCCACGTTTCCGCGCACCACGCTTGAGGTTGAAGCGTGCACAGATTTTCCTGTGGTGCACCAACCCCTCCGCCCGTTTTCCCGGAAGCAAACGCGCAGAGCACGTTGCTATCCGGGATCATCGCCAGAACGAGTGGGGCACATTCGCGCCTCACATGAACTGGGGAAGATCCCAGATAACCAAGCGCTTAGGCGCTTCGGTTTCCGGGAAACCGGAGGAGGAAGTTTTGCTTGAAACAATTGTCAGCGACACCACCCCAGTTCACTCACTCCACATCCCGTCTTAGCTCACGTTCCACCACGCGGGCGAACATCGCCGATCCGAAGGGGATGGCCTCGTCGTCGAAATTGTACAGCGGGTTATGGAGGGAGGCGCTATTCACGCCGTTGCCGAGGTTGATGTAGGCGCCGGGCACCTGCTCCATCATGAAGCTGAAATCCTCGGAACCCGAGGCGGGTGCTTTCAGGCGGTCGACGTTGGCTTCACCCACCACGTCGGCGGCGGCATCGGCGATACTCTGCGTCCGGTCAGCCTGATTGAACAACGGCGCGAAAATCAACCGGTAATCGACCTCTACCTGCGCGCCTAGCGCCAGCGCCACGCCCGCCACCACGCGCCGCAGCGCCACTTCGATTTTGTCGAGTGTCGCCCGTGTCATCGCCCGCGCAGTGCCGCGCATAGCGGCGGTTTGCGGGATCACGTTATAGGCGTCACCTGCGTGAATCTGGGTGAC
>JAYSVA010000465.1:0-5865 GCA_043718785.1 Hyphomicrobiaceae bacterium | reverse complement strand
CGCCATTGTCCTTGATTTCGGTCAGAACCGCATCAATCCCAGCCTCGACTTTGTCGAGCGTGGCATTATCAGCAGGCACAGCATAGACGCCGATTTTGCCGCTATCCATGGAACCGCCGTAGTAGTAGCCGCCGGCACTCGACGCGATTTTGTCGGTCGACACTAGTTTCTGATATAGACGGCTGGTCGCGCCCGAGCCGACGATCTTCATCAACAGGTCCAATGCTTCCGCCTCGCCGGGTTCAGCAGTGACGTAGCTTGGCGCGATGTAGTTGCGGCTCAGCGTTGGCTTGCCAGCGCGGGCGTCCTTCAGCTCAACCCGCCGGGCAGCACGATGCACCGGGTCGGTCGGGCGGACGCGCTTGGTGATGACCGGGTTCGAGGCTATACCGCCGTAAGCGGCTTCGGCCAGCGCCTTGACTTCGTCAACGCTGACATCACCGGCAACCACCAGAATGGCGTTATTCGGCGCGTAATGGCGCTTGTAAAACGTCAGCGCATCCTCGCGGCTGAGCTTCGCAATCTCATGCTCCCAACCGATCACGGGGATCTTGTAGGGATGCGATTGGTATAGCGTCGCGTCCATCTGCTCGCCAAGGATCGACGACGGGTTGTTCTCAACCCGTGAACGGCGTTCTTCTAGAATGACGTTGCGCTCCATGAGCACTTCCTGCTCAGCGAGCTTGAGGTTGATCATGCGATCAGCCTCCATCTTCATCACCTGTGGCAAGCGATCCTTGGCGACGCGCTGGAAATACGCGGTCATGTCGTGGCCAGTGAAGGCGTTGTCCTGGCCGCCGATGCGCGAGACGATCTTCGAGAACTCGCCTGCAGGGATTTTGTCGGTTGCCTTGAACATCAGATGTTCCAAAAAGTGGGCAATGCCGGACACGCCCGGTGCTTCATCAGCGGCGCCGACTTTGTACCAAACCATGTGGGTGACAACTGGCGCGCGGTTGTCGGGGATGACGACGCCGCGCATGCCGTTAGCGAGCGTGAATTCGCCGATCCGCGAGCGGGTGCCCTTCGCTTCGGTTTGCGCATAGAGCGTGTCCGTAATCGCTGAAAGCATTGTCATCACCGCCAGGCTGAAGGTTGTCAGGAAAATGCGAAAGGCGCGGCCGCCCGGCGCGGTCCGGCGCAGAGTCTCCGCCAGAGCCCCCCCCAGTCGGGTCTCCCCCAGATTAGCGTCCATGGAACCTAGTCCAACCATGTTGCATTCCTCGTTTCAGTCAAAGTTTCAGCGTTCCCAATAGCCTACGTGCCAATTGTCGCGATAGTTTGTTCTGCGGCTGACTTACGTCACATTTTTCGCTAATTTGTGCCCGTTTTGCTGGTTTTCCAGCTCGATTGGTCACTATACGCGCGGGCTTGGGCCCGGGGATAAGATTCCTGCTGACATCATGTCGCGGGGCAGCAAGTCGAAGTCAACTGACATCGCGGTAATCTTGTGACGCCCGTGCTGTATGAATTCAGAATTCAGAAAGTTACACTCGGCCGAATTTCTGATGCCGACAAGTGACTTCCTGTTGGACATCTGCCGCCGACTGGCCGACATTGTCGGCTCGAAAAGCAAGCGCGGGAAGCGTTGGCGCGGGCGGCAACGTCCGCGAAGAGGAGTGAGTGGCAGCCATGAGTTCAGGACCCTCTGCGGGCCCGTTGATTACTCCCGCGACATCGCCGTTGCTGGATGTGAAGGGCGTTACGATCCAGTACAAAACCCGTGATCACCTGATCACCGCGACCTACCGCGTCGATTTCCAAGTGATGAAATCCGACCGGTTTGTCCTGCTGGGACCATCCGGCTGCGGTAAATCCACCCTGCTCAAGGGCGTTGGCGGCTATCTCTCGCCCACCGAAGGCGAAATGAAGCTGAAGGGCGAGCTGATCACCAAGCCGGGCCCTGACCGGATGATGGTGTTCCAGGAGTTCGACCAGCTGCTGCCCTGGAAGACGGTTGTCGAGAATATCGTGTTCCCGCTGCTGGCCACCCGCAAACTCAGCCGCAAAGAGGCAACCGAGCGGGCGCTCAACTATATCGACAAGGTCAAACTGACAAATTTCGCCAATAGCTTCCCGCACACCTTGTCTGGTGGCATGAAACAGCGCGTTGCCATCGCCCGCGGCATGGCGATGGAGCCGGATATACTGCTGATGGACGAGCCGTTCGCCGCCCTCGATGCGCTAACCCGCGTGAAGATGCAGGACGAGCTGCTGCAGTTGTGGGACGAGACCAAGTTCACCGTTTTGTTTGTCACCCACTCGATCCCTGAGGCGATCAAGATCGGCAGTCGCATTCTGCTGCTGAGCCCGCATCCCGGGCAGGTGAAGGCGGAGGTCAACAGCATGCCGCGCGGCGAAGAGAACTCCGTCGCTGGCGTCGCCTTGGCCAAGAAAATTCATGACATGCTGTTCATCGACAGCGTCGAGGAGGCATCCCATGTCTGATATCCAACTCTCGGTGCCCGTTTTGACCAACATCGATCCGCTGCCTAAGGCGGTTATCCCGCCGGATCACGTCCACGCGAATGAGCCTGGCCGCCGTCCGGAGATCTACAAGGAAACGCTCGGCGCCGATCAGTTCGGCATCATCGAGAAACCGCTGACCGCGCTGGAGCGGATGTTCAACCAGGGCTGGCTGCGCAAGCTGCTGCTGATCATTGCGCTGGCGACGGTCTGGGAAATCTACGGCCGTTGGCTCAACAACGACCTGCTGGTGCCGACGTTCTCCGCCTCCATGCAGGCGCTGTGGCAGAGCATCATGGACGGCGTGTTGCCGCAGCGCGTTATGACCTCCATCGGCGTGCTGATCCGCGGCTATGCCACCGGTATCGCCCTTGCCGCTATCCTCACGATTCTGGCCATCGGCACCCGCATCGGCACCGATTTCCTCGAACTCATGACGGCGATGTTCAATCCGCTGCCCGCCATCGCGCTGTTGCCATTGGCGCTGATCTGGTTCGGTCTCGGCACCGGCTCTATCGTCTTCGTGATCGTTCACTCGGTACTATGGGCGGTGGCGCTGAACACCCACTCCGGCTTCCGCAGCGTCTCGGCCACGCACAAAATGGTTGGCCGCAACTACGGGCTCGGCGGCCTGCGCATGGTCACATCGATCCTGATCCCGGCGGCGTTTCCGTCGATCCTCACCGGCCTCAAAATCGGCTGGGCATTCGCCTGGCGCACGCTGATTGCCGCCGAACTCGTGTTCGGTGTGTCGTCTGGCAAAGGCGGCCTCGGCTGGTTCATCTTCGAGGCGAAAAACCAGCTCAATATCCCCGAAGTGTTCGGCGGCCTGCTGACCATCATCATGATCGGCCTGTTCGTCGAAAACGTCATCTTCCGCTGGATCGAAGGTCGGACGATCCAGCGTTGGGGCATGCAGAATTGAGGTTTGCCTTTGATGTTTGATGATGGATTTTGCGATAGATGCGCTGTTTCAGTTTCGTTATCTTGGCACGGCGGGCGTTCATCAACTGAGGATCAGCAATGCAGCGACAGTATCCATTTTCTGTCATTCTTGAACCAGCCGAGGAGGGTGGTTTTATTGTCCACGTCCCGGCGTTGCCAGAGATTTGTACGGAGGGCGATGACGAGGCAGAAGCCTTAGCAATGGCCCGCGATGCAATTGAATTGGTGATTGCCAGTCGTCTCGAACGGGGAGAGCCGATACCGGTTGAACATGGTCGGCCAGTCTTACGTGATGTGATTGCCTTGGTGGCATGAGCAAACTTCCGGACGTCAGTGGATCAAGGGTGGTGCGCGCTCTTGAGAAAGCCGGGTTTGTGGCCGTTCGGATCAGCGGCAGTCATCATCGGCTCGTCCATCGAGATGATCCGACACGTGCGACAACGGTTGCGGTACATGGCTCAAAATCATTGAAGTCAGGCACTGTCCGCAATATTTTGAAGCAGGCGCGTCTCACTGTCGACGAGCTGAATGCTTTGCTGTAGCCCGCAAGCCGACGCCCTTCCTCAATCATCCCGCCGTTGGCTCGGATCGATCACTGGCGGCGTGGCGTCGCTAAGGCCCCAGATGCAGCCGAGCAGGATGAAGAAGTGTCGCCAGTGGTCGGTGTCGACGATCCAACCTTCGAAGGCGACACCGGCGAACGACGCTGTCGCCACGACGAATGCGCCTTGTAAGGCCCCTCGTCGCATGGCCCCGCGAAAACCGACGAACAGCGCGATGATGCACGAAATCAAGTAGACGTAGCCGCCCAACCAGCCACCATTGAGGAACATCGTCAGGTAGACGCTATGCGGCTCCTCATGATGGTGGATCGTGCGGAAGGTGTGCGTGCCGATGCCGAACGGGTTCTCCAGGATCAGGCGGCGGGCTTTGGCTTGCCCGGCGAAACGTCCTTCGGGGCCGTTGTCGTAGCCTTGATCCATGCTGGCGCGCTGCACCATCAATTTCTGGACGGCGGGCACTTGCATGGCGATGGTCACCAGCATGACAACGCCGAAGATGCTACCGCCAGCCAGCATGCCTAAGCGGATAAAGTCAGTGTTCCGCCGCGATGTGACGAGCACGATCCAGCCCATCATCAGCACCGATAACCCGACCGAAAGCCAGGCACCGCGTGAGAAGCCAATCAGCAGCACGAAGGCTATGGGTGCTGCTAGCAGGGCGGCGATCCGAGCTTCGCGCGGCTTATCGCGCACCATGATCCAGCACAGGTAGACGAACGCCGGAGCCAGCGCCGCGCCGAGCACGTTGGGGTCTTTGAAGGTGCCCTTGGCGCGCCCGTAGTTGGTGAACAGCTCATACGTGCCGGGTATCAGATTGAAGTAACCAATAGCCCCCGCCGCTGCCGCAATCAGGGCGCCGACGAGATAGCCGGAAAACACCAGTTCAAACCGGTACTCCGGATCTTTGGCGATGAAGCCAGCCAGCACAAAGGCGCCAAGCGCCAGAAACAACGTCACGATCTGGTGGGTCAGAGCTGCGCCGAACGTTGGCGATACTGCGACCGCCACGATACTCACGGACATCATCGTCAGCCAGACGATCAGTCCAAGCAGCGAAACTTTGCCGAAACGAGCCGCGCCCAGCAGCGGGATGAGCACGATAACGGCGGCCATGAGTAGATCGACGGGGGCCGGTTCGAACAGCACGAACGAGCTCGTGGCCATGGCCGACCAGACCAGGATCTCGGTGGCGCGTCCGGATCGGATCAGCACTGGCGCCGCAGCCGGAGCGGACGCGTGCGTCGGTCCGGCGCGATCGAGTGCGGCCTGATGCTCAGAGATGTGCGCGATGTCGTTCACTTCGGTCTCTGTGCCAGCGATACAATCAGTAGGCGTTTTTTGTCATCAGTAGCGAGAACGGCGTCATGACGATGATGGCGAGATCAAACGACACAGACCAACGGTCGATGTAGGCGAGATCGTATTCGACGCGGCGCAGAATCTTCTCGTGTGTGTCGGTCTCGCCACGCCAACCGTTGACCTGCGCCCAGCCAGTGACGCCGGGTTTCATGCGGTGACGGGCGAAGTAACCTGCAACCACAGTCTGGTACAGATCGACATCGGCTTTAGCCTGCGTCGCATGCGGGCGCGGGCCAACCAGCGACATGCTGCCTTGTAACACGTTGAACAATTGCGGCAGCTCATCAAGGCTGGATTTGCGGATGAAGCGGCCAACCCGGGTGACGCGTGGATCGCCTTTCGTCACCAGCTTGCTGGCGTTGGCGTCAGTCATGTCCGTGTACATGGAGCGGAACTTGTACACCTCAATCAGCTCGTTATTGAAACCGAAGCGCTTCTGCTTGAACAGCACCGGCCCCTTGCTGTCGAGCCGGATCGCTAGTGCTGTCAACGCCATGATCGGCGCAGCTAACACCAGCAAAATGGAAGCGAG
>JAYSVA010000464.1:0-5885 GCA_043718785.1 Hyphomicrobiaceae bacterium | reverse complement strand
CCCGTTACTCCTGACGCTTCAACTGGTTACCGCCACTGCCTCCGGCCCCTCGGGCAGCGGCTCCCGCGAGAGCGGGTTCGTTCTCTGACCCGTTGCGGCCTCTTTGGGCTACCATGGGCGAGGTCCGCCTTGAACTCAGCAAGCGGACAAATCCTCACTCGCGTACCATGGATTTCTCCATTTGCTCCACGAACCATTTCGCCTCGGTCAGCTCGACATTGGCGGAATCACGGATTGCTGCTATTGCGTCGATCCGCTGATCAGATCGGAGCAACCGCTCGACACGCGTTCGGACCGCAGGCGCCAGCGTAATCGTAATTACATGAGGTGATGGTGGTTTCAGTTCTGCGTCCCAGAAGCCTGCACGAACCATTGCCGGGTTTATCCGATCTTTCCATCTCACCGAATTGCCAGAGCGCTCGACATATCCGCACTCTATAAATGCTTGGATCTGAGGCTCGAAAATCGGCTCCGGCGCAAACGTTTCGCGACCAACATCCAATTGCTGACCTCGCCAGCTGTAGTCGCCCATTGATCGCAGATAAGTCTCAAGGAGCCGAAGGGCTAATGCGGGCGCGATATCGCCAACCGCCATTACAATCGCGCGGGTCTGGTCCGGCGGCATGAACTGGAACGCACTTGGCCCGACATCGTCGGGCTCGATTTTGGACCACTCTCGAAAAGTGATCCCCTGTTGGCCTAATGGCGGTGCTGCCAAGGCGACGCCAAGCTCCCAAAGGACATAGCCGTTCTCGTCGAATGGCCCTTGGAACATGTGGCCAATGAAGCCGTTTCCAAAATCGTTGTCACGCTGTTCTGACTGCATAAATTGAGAAATGGCGACGGCCAGCTCGGCAGCGAGTTTCAGTTCCGCGAGCGTTGCGTTCGCCATATCTGGGGCTCCGTGCCGCCGGCAGGTTGCATTCAGGGAACGGTAGGTTGCCCCCTAAACCAGTAATTTTTCATTACAGATGAAAATGCACCCTATTGGCCCGAACTCACCGGAGGCAGCCAGATGTTGGCACGCTCGCTTGTTGGCGTCCAGCTGACGTTGATCTCTGTTCGTTCTCGGACCGGTGGACTTACCGTGTTCGGCGTGTCAGTCAATCAACCGCGGGGTGTCGCGCAACTCGCGCGACACCCCGCAGCCACCTCTGGCCGCCTCGACGCGAGGCCACAGAAACCCATGGGTTCCCTACTGATTTCCCTGTGATAGACTGCAATATATCCAACGGTCGTAGGGTATCGCCATGTCTCAGAGACACCATCCCGCCGTTCCAGCAGCCACGGACGCCACCGACGATCCCTATCGTCGACTTTGGCCGACAATACTGCCGGAGCAGCCCCCCGCCGCCGCTGTTGCGCTCTATCATGAAGCGTTCCAGCTCTACGGTTCCGCGCTCTGGAATCTTGAAGAACGCCAGAACCCGACGACCACCTATATCCTGTGCGTTGCACGAGCCCTTAAGCTCTCTGGCACAATGCGGTCCCGTGCCTTTGCCGAACGCATCGAACAGCCCATCAGAGCGGCTATCAGCGCTCACGGGACCCTATAAAAATGCCTCTCACCGACTCCCAGAAACAAGTTTTTCAAGTACTCGCCGCTCTGCGATCCGCAGAAAGCGTCGTCGCAGGAGGCATCCCCGTCGCTCGCGAAGCTGCGCGAGTGTCGAAAGACATTGACCTCTTCCACGGCGATGTCGCCAACACGCAACGCGCCAGCTCCGCAGACATCTCGGCTCTTGAAAAGGCCGGTTATTCAGTATCGCTCGATCCAGACCTTGAAGGGCGGACGCCGCAGTTCATGCGCCGCGCAGTCGTCGGAGAAGGCGCTGATGCAGTAACACTGGAATGGGTGACGGATGCCGATTACCGCTACTTCCCGGCTATACCAGACCCAGACTTCGGCATGGTTATCAGCCCCATCGACATCGGCGTTCAAAAGGTACTTACCGCTGTTGGCCGTTCGGAAATCCGCGACATTGCCGATCTTGTTCATATCTCACAGCGTTACCTACCGCTCGGGGCTCTCGTGGCGGCCGCGACTGCCATTGATATCGGTTGGGCCCCTGAAGCAATACTCAATGAAATGGCCCGTAACAGCAAGCGCCCCCCGGAAGATTACAACTCAATTCCAGGCCTCAGCCGCGACGAGGCAATTGCAACGGTGCGCACCTATCGCGAATTGCTCCGTGAGGCGAAGGAGTATGTTTCCGCCATTCCAACGGCCATGCTTGGGCGACTGTTCCTAGAGAACGGTGTGCCAGTCCAACCCGATGTCACACGCCTGCAGACCTACGAAACACATGAACCCCGCCGCCAAGGTCACTGGCCGGTTTCGCACGAAACCCGCAGCGCTATGCTCCAAGACCGAGACAATCTTGCTTGGGGCGGTGCTCCTCGCAACCGCTACAACACTCCCAATCCACGATAACCACCTAAACCGTTGAGCAGCCAAGCATCGCTCGGTGTCGCATAACTCCTGAAACCTGCGACACGGCGAACGCGGCAGCACCGGAACGGTTTTGCGCGTCGCAGGACTTTGTCGCTGGTGATCGGCGTCATGCGACGTGATGTGCGGCACCGCTGAGATCAGCGGTTGGCGTCAAGGACGGCGACCGGGTCAGCATTTCAGGTCGAGTTACAACAGATGCGTCATTGGCTGCAGAGCAGCGGCGGTCTGACTAAGACCACCACGAACAAGCATTACCAGATACTCGTTGACACTCACGGGTGGATTGACGAGGTCGGCGCGATCTTCCGCCAGTGCGGCGGCGACAGCGGCACCATCGACCGCGAGCAGGCCCAGCACGAAGGCATCCGCTGACTGCGCGATGATGTTGTGCGGTGCCAACGCCGACTGCGGAAAATCCTTGAGGTTGTTGGTCACGATTACGTTGGCGTTGCCATGGATAGCGGCGGCCAGGATGTGCCGGTCATCGGGGTCCGGTAGAACCAATGCGCCGATTAGATGCTCGTAGCCGGTGACGGTCACGTCGCCGACGTAGGTGTCCATCAAAACACGAAGGCGTTTGATGGCGGCGGGCGGGATGTTGGGCCGTTTTTCGGCTAGCGCCCGCATCCATTCGACATGAACTAGTTCGGACCAAAGCGGCGCAAAAACGTCGGCCTGCGCCAGCTCCAGCAGCACGCCTCGGATCGTCGGCGGGTACAGGACATTGGCATCGAGAAAGGCTCTAATCACCGAAGACCAAGCTCCTGGTCGATGCCCGCCATCTCGCGCAGGACTTCGCGGCGTTTTGCCTTGGTCTCGGCCCGGTACACCAGCACGTCGGCAAGCATCAGCCGTCGGCGCGGTCCGATCATACGCGCGGCCAGCTCACCTTTGTCGATCAGGCCGACAAGGTAGGGCCGTGAGACGTTGAGCAGGTCAGCAGCCTGCTGCGTGGTAATTTCAGTGTCGTCGCTTAGCACGGTCACCGCTCTACCAGCACCGATTTCTTTTAGCATAGCCTTGATCAATGGCACCGCCGATGCCGGCAATTCGAGCGTCGTCACTTCGCGGCCGACTTCGCACAACTGCATACGCATCACGGTGCTATCGGCCTGTTGCTCAAGCACGCGCGATGCGGCGCGGGCAATCGTTGCCTCGTTCTCAGTTACTGTGGTCTGACTGACATTGGGCATGGTCGTCTCCTTCACCAGAACCATAGCACATTAACGAAACGAACGAAACGAAAGAAATGAACAGACTGTGACACGCAGTGGCGGCCTCATTCGAGGCCCAGTTCCTGGGAGATCGCGATCATCTCCTTGAGTGCTGTGCGTGCGTTGGCCTTGCACTTACGCTTATAGGCCAACACGTCCTCCAGCTGTACACGCTGGTGTGCGCCGATTATGCGTGCTGGTAGCTCGCCCTTGTCGATCAGGCCGACGACGAACGGACGCGACACATGCAGCAGATCGGCAGCTTCACCAATTGTGATTTCGGCGCCCGTCGGCACGATGGTGACAATACGACCGACGGCCATTTCATTCATCCTTTATTAGGCCAGTTCACGAACAGCGGCTTAAGCTTTCGACGGCTCGGGTTCAAAGCTGATCCTCAGGCGGTGTCCGGTTGCCTTTGCGAACCGTTGCAGGGTTTGCGTCGATGGTATGCGGCCACCCGCTTCGAGGCGGGCTACGGCGGGTTGTGTACTGGCCATGCGCTCCGCTACCTGTGCCTGTGTCAGGCCTGCCGTGGTGCGGGCGCGTATCATCGCGGCGACCAGGGCGAATTCGTCGGCCAGTTCGGCGCGAGCTTCGATGTAATCCGGTTCGTCACGCCACTTGGCATAGACTTCATCGTGCGGAATGACGCGGGCTTTGTCTTGGCCCGCAACGGCCTTGGTCGCGGAAGGTTTTACTGTCTTGCTCATGTCACCTCCATCGCCCGTTTCAGGGCCACCTTGATTTCATTGCGCGGCGTCTTCTGCGTTTTCTTGGTGAACACCCGCACCACTACGATCCGCTTGCCCTTTGCCGTGACATAGAGGGCACGCGCGATGCCATCTTTGCCTTTCAGTGTATATTTGGGCGACAACCGTCCGAGTCCGAAGGCCCCGATCAGCTCCACGATATAGTCGAGCTTGGCGCGGATATCCGCAGGTTGCCCGGCCAGTTCGTCAGCTGCAGCTTCGTGGTAGGCGATGGTCCAGGACATGACGCATCCAGTGGTTAGAATATATCAATCTGGGTATCATGTCAAAGTGGGTATAATTCGCCAATATAAATTCGCCCCGCGAGGCACGGACCTCAGTCCTTCGACTTCGCCCGCAGGTTGATCAGCACGACGTCATCGAGCTTCACGGCGCGCGAGCGGCGGTCATAGAGCTGGGTGGTGCGGATCGAGGCGTGCCCGGCCATGTCGCGCGCCTTGGACAGCTCGCCGCCGTTCTCCAGAAACATCGTGATGCCCGTCGCCCGGAACGTGTGGTTGCAGGCGTGCGTGTCGAGCCCGGCATCAACCGCCCGGCGCTGGACCATCTCCCAGGCCTTCATGCGGGTCAGGCCGTTACCGCCGAGCTTCCGGGTCTTGTTGTCGATGGCGCGGAACAGCGGTGTGTCAGGCTGGCCAGCCAGATTGGCGGCCTCGATGTAGGCGACCAGGTAATCTTCGAGTTCGTGATGGCACGGCATCACCAGCTCCTTGCCGCCCTTCTCGTTGAGACGGACATAGCGGCGGTTGCCCTGCACGAACACGTCGCGGACGGTCATGCCGACCGCCGCCGAGACCCGCGCCAGCGTATAGGTCATCAGTGCGATCAGGGCGCGGTCGCGCAGATCGACGGGCTTGGTGCCGGTGATGGCGTCGAGCACCCGGGCGGCTTCGTTGCCGGTGACGAACGGCGTCTTGCCGAGATTGGCCGACATTTTTGGGGCGCGGACAGATGCTGCCGGATCCTCGTTGATGACGCCGCCTTCCTTCAAGTAGCTGAACAGCGAGCGCACCGCCGCGAGCTTGAGCTTGATTGTTGCGACTGACCGGGTCTTCTCGACTATGACGCCTTTGCGCCCGGTCCGCAGCGCCGGTGTCTTGACCAGCATCTCGCGCCAGGTGCCGATGTGATGCGATTGGATGCGCTGCAGATCGTCGTCGTCGACCGATTCAAAGCCGTCGAGCCTGCCGACCCAGGTGAAGAACTCAGCTGTTGCGCGCGCGTAGGCCATGCGGGTGTTGTCGTTGGTCAGCTCGGCCGTGAAGAATTCCAGCCAGCGCTTGGCGGCCTTGGGTCCGGCCCGTGCCACCATGTCCGGCAGCAGATCGCCGAGCGGTCCTGAGACGTACCCATCCGGCGAAGGCCGCCTTGCTGAGACGAGGGGAATGACTAGGTTGATCTGACTTGGTCAACCTTGGAGATAGGTCCGTGCCTACGTCTGGA
>JAYSVA010000463.1:0-5893 GCA_043718785.1 Hyphomicrobiaceae bacterium | reverse complement strand
CCGCCACTGGCAGCGCCGCAATCGCGCCGGGCGTGCGGGTTAGCCCGCCGAGCACCCGGTCAATCACATTGGCACTGACGAACGGCCGTGCCGCATCGTGGATCAGCACCCGGCTTGGCTGATGCGGCATCAGCGCTTCAAGGCCCGCCAGCACCGACGCCTGCCGCGTCGCACCACCGATCACTGGTAGCAACAGCTTGGGAAACCCGTCTTTCGTCGCCTCGTCAAACAGCTCGCGATCATCCGGCCCGATAACAACCTGCAACAGCGGACAGCCCGCCGGATGCTCAGCAAATGCCCGCAAGGTCCGGGTCAGCACCATTTCACCCGCTAGCCGGACATATTGCTTCGGCAAGCCGGGCTGACTGGTCACATTGGTGCCTGCCGCACGCGTGCCACGCCCAGCTGCTACAATCACGACGGCGATGGTCAATGCGGTCTCCAGAAATTTTTGAGTTCGGCTGGTCGCTGTTAGCGGCTGATGGGCGAAGGAGCAACACGCCAGCCCGTCCGTTCGTGTCGCGCTGGCAACCAATCGCTGAACAGTTATCACTTCGCACTTGCGACTTGGGTCACAATCAGCCTATTCTGCTTAAACATTACGCAGCACCTCGAAATGCATACAAATTAGGCAAATCACCACGACATGACTGATCAACCGGCAAAATCTGGCACTGCGTCATTGCGGATCGGCTCCCACAAGCTGCCCAACCCAGTGATGCTTGCGCCAATGTCCGGCGTCACCGACTTGCCGTTCCGCCGTTTAGCGCATCGTCTCGGTGCCGGCCTGGTTGTGTCGGAAATGGTCGCCAGCGAGGAACTGGTCCGCGAGCGCCCCGATATGTGCCGCAAAGCACTGAGTGGCGGCGAAACAGCAGGCGAGCGCGTCAGCCCACACGTGATCCAGCTCGCGGGGTGTGAAGCCCGCTGGATGGCCGAAGGTGCCCGCGTTGCCGAAGGCCTGGGTGCCGACATCATCGACATCAATATGGGCTGCCCCGCCCGGCAAGTCACGGGCAAACTGTCCGGTTCTGCCCTGATGCGCGACCTCGACCACGCACTCGGCCTGATCGAAGCCACGGTGAACGCCGTCAAAGTGCCAGTCACGCTGAAGATGCGGATGGGCTGGGATCACGCCTCGCTGAATGCGCCGGCACTCGCTCGCCGTGCCGAAGCGGCAGGCGTGCACATCATCACGGTGCATGGCCGCACCCGCTGCCAGTTCTACAAAGGCACGGCCGACTGGCGCTTCGTCGCCCGCGTCAAGGAAGCCATCAAGCTACCAGTGATCGTCAACGGCGACATCACCGGCCCGGAGCAAGCCCGCGCAGCACTAGAACAATCCGGTGCCGACGGCGTCATGATCGGGCGCGGCGCATACGGCCAGCCGTGGATGCCCGCCCGCATCGCCCAGGCGCTCACGACCGGCATCGATCCAGGCCAACCCGACATCAAAGCCCAGCGCGCCGTCGCCCTTGAGCACGTCGAGCTGATGCTCTCGCATTACGGCCGCCGCCTTGGCCTTCTCAATGCCCGCAAACACATCGGCTGGTATCTGGAAACCAGTAGCCGCCCGACCGCGACCGCCAAGGCCTGGCGTCGCCTGCTGTGCCAGGACGACGACGCCGACCGCGTGCTGGTGAACTTTGCCCGCTTCTACGATGCGCCGGACAGCCTCGCCAGCGCGGACCTAGCCGCATGAAAAAGCCAGCCACCATGCCAACACCCCACAGCGGCATTGAGCACGAGCTGTTGCTAGCCACCTTGCCGCATCCCATCCTGCTGCTCGGGCCGGACGAAAACATCGTCTACGCCAACCCAGCCGCCGAAATCTTCGTATCGTCGAGCGTTGCCGTACTGCGCCGCCAGACGCTGGCCCAGGTTGTGGCGTTCGGCTGTCCGCTGCTGTCCCTGGTCGATCAGGTCCGGCGCTCAGATGCCACTGTCAACGAGTACGGCGTTGAAGTCCTGATGCCACGCGTTGATGGCATCAAGCTGGTCGATGTCTATGCTGGCCCCGGCCCCACTGCTCGCCACGTTCTGCTCATGCTGCAACAACGCTCGATGGCGCAGATGATCGAGCGCCAGCTGACCCATCGCGCCTCCGCCCGCTCCGTGTCCGGCATGGCCTCCGTATTGGCGCACGAGATCAAGAACCCGCTGTCCGGTATCCGGGGTGCTGCGCAATTGCTGGAGCCCGGCCTATCCGACGATGATCGCGCCCTAACCCAGCTGATCTGCACCGAAACCGATCGCATCCGTGATCTCGTCGACCAGCTGGAAGTGTTCGGTGATGAACGGCCGATGCCGCGCCTACCGGTCAACATCCACGACGTGCTCGACCACGTGCAGCGGCTGTCGGAGTCGGGCTTTGGTCGTGGCATCCGTCACCACGCCGACTACGACCCATCGCTACCTGCCGTGGTGGGCGACCGCGACAAACTCATTCAGGTGTTCCTCAACCTGATCAAGAACGCAGCCGAGGCTATAACGGACGCAGGCGGCGGTTCGGCGGATTCAGGCGGCCGCATCGTCCTGCAGACCGCCTTCAAGCCCGGCGTCCGCCTATCGATACCCGGCTCCGGTGCCCGCGTCGCGCTGCCGCTGATGATACAGATCGAGGACAACGGCCCCGGCGTGCCGGAGGCGATGAAGGCCGTGCTGTTCGATCCGTTCGTCACCACAAAACGCACAGGTTCCGGCCTCGGCCTCGCTCTCGTCGCCAAGATCATCGGCGACCATGGCGGCGTAATCGAATGCGATAGCGAGCCGCGCCGCACTATTTTCCGCATCCTGCTGCCAATGCATTCGCCGGCCGCACTTCACCCAGGCAAAGGATAACGCCCATGGCCCGCGGGACCATTCTGATTGCCGACGACGACACTGCCATCCGCACGGTGCTGAACCAAGCGCTGGCGCGCGCCGGCTACAGCCCGCGCACCACCGGCAACGCCGCGACGCTGTGGCGATGGGTGCAGCAGGGCGAGGGCGACTGCATCATCACCGACGTGGTGATGCCGGACGAAAACGCCTTCGACATGATCCCACGCATCAAGAAGGCACGCCCAGACCTGCCGATTATTGTCATGAGTGCCCAAAACACGCTGATGACGGCACTCACTGCCGCCGAAAAAGGTGCCTACGAATACCTGCCGAAACCGTTCGACCTGAACGAGCTCGTCGCCATCGTCGGCCGCGCACTGGCCGAGCCCGCAGCGAAAGCAGACCGCCCCGCACGCGAACCCGAGGGCGAGCAGCTGCCGCTGATCGGCCGCTCGCCCGCAATGCAGGACATCTACCGCATCCTCGCCCGCCTAACCCAGACCGACCTCACCGTCATGATCACCGGCGAATCTGGCACCGGCAAGGAGCTGGTCGCCCGTGTGCTGCACGACCACGGCCGCCGCAAATCGGGACCGTTCGTCGCGCTCAACATGGCGGCGATCCCGCGTGAACTGATCGAAAGCGAGCTGTTCGGCCACGAGAAGGGCTCGTTCACCGGTGCGCAGAACCGCACCGAGGGCCGCTTTGCCCAGGCCGAAGGCGGCACGCTGTTCCTCGACGAAATCGGCGACATGCCGCTCGACACCCAGACCCGCCTGCTCCGCGTGCTGCAGGAGGGCGAATACACCACCGTTGGCGGACGTACCGCAATCAAAACCAACGTTCGCATCGTCGCCGCCACCCACCGCGAACTGAAGACCCAGATCCAGCAGGGCGTGTTCCGCGAAGACCTCTACTACCGCCTCAACGTCGTGCCGATGCGCCTGCCACCGTTGCGCGAGCGCCTGGAAGACATCGGCGATTTGGTCCGCCACTTCCTCAAGACCGCCGCCCGTGAAGGTCTGAGCCATAAGCAAATCGAAACCGCCGCGATCGACCGGATGAAGCGGCACAACTGGCCCGGCAACGTCCGCGAACTCGAGAACGTCGTCCGTCGGCTTGCCGCGCTGTACACCCAAGACACAATCACACCCGCGATCATCGACGCCGAGCTGGCCGAAGCGACGCAGCCGAAGTTCGACGACCTGATGCTGAACGCTGGCAGCGGCACAAGCCCCAAAGAACTCAGCGAAATCATCGAGCGCTACCTCAGCGGCCACTTCGCCAGCTTCGGCCGCGACCTGCCGCCGCCTGGGTTGTATGACCGGATTATCCGGCAGGTCGAGTTACCACTGTTTTCAGCCGCGCTCGCCGCCACCCGCGGCAACCAGATCCGTGCCGCCGAACTGCTCGGCGTCAACCGCAACACCCTCCGCAGCCGCATCAAAGATCTCGACATCCAAGTGTTCCGGGGAGCCTGAAATGGCGACGCTCCTGCTCTGCGGCAGCAAGCATGACCTACGCCATTGAATCAAGCATTGTAGACCTGACGTAAGCGCTCCTAAATCTTCATATGCGGCTGGTTGCGTAGCGCCACATAGCTGCGGTTCCAGGTGGGAGTGATGAGGACTTCGTTGAGGCAGATGCGGGCGGGCAGCTGGGCGACGTAGAGGATGAGATCGCCGACGTCGGAGGATTGCACCATTTTCGCGCGGTCTTCGGCGCTGACTGGCACCGGGCGCTTGTCGAGGATCGGCGTCGCCACTTCGCCGGGACAGACGACGGTGGAG
This sequence comes from Hyphomicrobiaceae bacterium, assembly GCA_043718785.1. Taxonomy (GTDB): domain Bacteria; phylum Pseudomonadota; class Alphaproteobacteria; order Rhizobiales; family Hyphomicrobiaceae; genus JAYSVA01. The sequence continues at coordinate 1,280 of JAYSVA010000463.1, read as the reverse complement.
CGGATGCCGTTGATGCATTCCTCCATGTTGAGGGAGTGGCTCATGGCGACGACGCCGTGTTTAGTGGCGGTGTAGCCGGGGCCAGACAGCGGCGTGATGAAACGCCCGGACATCGACGAGGTATGGATCAGCAGGCCATCGCGTTGTGCCCGCATCAGGGGTAGCACGGCGGTCACGCAGTAGAACGCGCTCGACAGGTTTCCGTGGATCAGCTGATCAACGCCGTCGGGTTTGAGGTCGCGCCAGCTGCGTTCGCCAATGTTGACGCCAGCATTGTTGACGAGAATGTCGAGGCGGCCAAACTTGGCTTTGATGATGTCGACAATGCGGACGGCGGTGTCAGCGCGCATCAGATCACCGGCCTCTGTGTGCGCCTTGCCGCCTGCCGCGGTGATGTCGACGGCGACTTTGGCCAGCGGTTCCGGGCGTCTGCCTGTCAACACGACAGTGGCTCCGGCCTTCGCTAAGGCCAGTGCGGCGGCCTCGCCGATGCCACTGCCTGCGCCGGTGACCCAGGCGATTTTTCCGTTGAAGCTGGTCATTAGTGCGCTCCGCGTGCGGCTATAAGGGTTTTTTGCTCAGTTGAACAGTTGACCGATGCATCAGCATGACGCTTGATGCGACCTTCAATCGAGAGGCCACAACCATGATCTTCGACCATCGCACGTACACCTGCAAGCCGGGCATGATAAAAGCCCATATTGAGCTTTACAAAAACCAGGGGCTTGGCCCGCAGTCGCGGTTGCTGGGGCCGCCGGCGCTATGGGCGACGACCGAGGTAGGCGACGTCAACAGTTACATTCACGTTTGGGCCTACAAAGACCTGGCCGACCGGACAGCTAAGCGTGCCGCGATGTGGGCCGATCCGGAGTGGCTCGCCTACGTCAAAGCGTCGGGGGAACTCGGGGCGCTGGTGAGCCAGACCAACATCATTCTCAACGCCGCCAGCTTCTTCAAACTGCCGGGAGCCTGAGGCCCATGAACGCCATGTCGCCGCCGCGTTTCGATGCCCTCGACAAAATCCGCACCTATCATAGCGACCTGACGGCGATCCGCCGTGATCTGCACACCCACCCCGAATTGGGCCTGGAGGTGCCGCGCACGGCCGAAATCGTCGCCAAGCTGCTAGAGAGCTGGGGCATTGAGGCGCATCGCGGCGTCGGCGGCCATGGTGTCGTCGGCGTGCTGCGGCGTGGCAACGGCCAGGGTGCCATCGGCCTGCGTGCCGACATGGACGCGCTGCCGATTGAGGAGGCGACGGGCGTTGCCTACAGCAGCCG
>JAYSVA010000462.1:0-5902 GCA_043718785.1 Hyphomicrobiaceae bacterium | reverse complement strand
TGGCGCAGCTCGACCGTCAGCGTGCCGAGATCTTCGGCGAGCCGCCCGGTCCAGACAGCATCGACGTGATTGCCGGTCTGCAGCACCGGGCGCAGTTTTCGCGAACGGCCGCCGAAGATGAGACCAGCGTGGCGGCCATGATTGCGGGTGAACACATCGACAATCGCCGCCGTCTCCCCGTGGGGCCGGACGCTCAGCACAATGCCTTCATCTTGCCATTGCATGGTGGCTCAGATGTTGAGGGGCTTCGGGCCGGGACGAGGCAGTGGAGGCAACGCGGGCCGGTTCGGATTTTGCTCGGGTATGATGTTCCGTCCTGGTGTTTGGTCGATGAGACAGGGGCGGGCGCGCACGACACAAGTGGTGGCAGGGGCGATCTGCGCGCCGATGGGCGCGCATGCCGTTTGCTTATCAGCAGCGAGACGCCAAGCGCTGGGCACGGTACCCGCCGCCTTGGCCCAGGCCTCCAGTGCCTGCTTGCGCGCCTGCAGCTCGGTTGGTGCCGATTGCGGCGCGCCAACGACCAGCTTGGCGCAAGTGCGTACGGCGGCATGGGCGTCAGCGATGATCGACGGGGCAACGGAGAGACTGATCAACACCACGAACAGCAGCGATAGTGTGTTGCGGCGCATGATCAAGCCTCGGTCAAGCTTTTGGGAAATTCAGGCCCATTTCGCGGTAGCGCTCGGGGTCGTTGCCCCAGTTGTCGCGGACTTTGACGAACATGAACAGATGCACCGGATGTTCGAACAGCTTGGCCAGTTCCAGGCGGGATTCCATCGAGATTTGCTTGATGGTGGCGCCGTCCTTGCCGAGCACGATCTTCTTCTGGCTGTCCCGCTCGACGTAGATCGTCTGTTCGATGCGGGCGGCGCCGCCCTTCAAGGTCTTCCATTCCGTCGTTTCAACGGTGATGTGGTACGGCAACTCGTCGTGCAGGCGGTGGAAGATCTTTTCGCGCGTGATCTCGGCTGCCAACATGCGCATCGGCAGATCGGAGATTTCGTCCTCGGGGTAGTGATACGGGCCGACCGGCACGGCATCCGCGAGGTAGGCCGTGAAATCTTTGACGCCGCTGCCATCGAGGGCGGAGATCATGAACACCCGTTCGAACGCAACTTCGGCGGTGAGTTCCTTGACCAGCAGCAACAACCGGTCTTTGTGTTCGAGCAGGTCGACTTTGTTGAGGATCAGTAGCTTCTTGCCGCGTGACTCTTTCAGCCGCGTGACGATGTTGGCAACGTCCTCATCGTAGCCACGCACGCTGTCGACCATCAGCGCGGTGACATCGGCATCGGAGACGCCGCCCCAGGCGGCTTCGACCATGGCGCGGTCCAGGCGGCGCTTCGGCTGGAAGATGCCGGGGGTGTCGATGAAGATCAGCTGCGACGTGCCGTGCATGGCAATGCCGCGAACCGGCGCGCGCGTGGTTTGCACTTTGTGGCTGACGATGGTGACTTTGGAGCCGACGATCTGATTGACCAGCGTCGACTTGCCCGCATTCGGCGCCCCGATGATCGCGATGAACCCGCACCGCGTCGGTGCTCCGGTGGCGGGAACGGTCGTTAGAGGATCAGGCGTTTTCGAGTCAGACATCGGGAACTTTCGGTTGGTTAGGTGCTCCCAATTTAGCGGGGGGGCTTGCAGGAGGTTCGGTATCGGCCGCGGATTTCCGTGGTTTGGACTGCGCGACCGTCAAGGCGGACGTTAGGGCATTTGCGCCTGTAAGCATAGCGGTGGCCGCTGCCTGCTCGGCGATGCGCTTCGATGGCCCCTCGCCGCGTGCTGGCGGATGGCCGGGGACACGCACTTCTGAGACGAAATGCGGCGCGTGGTCAGGCCCCTGGCGGGTCACCTCCGTATAGCGCGGCAGCGGCAGGCCCTGGCCCTGGGCCCATTCCTGCAGCGCGGATTTCGGGTCGGTGGTGGCTTCCGGCATGTCGTCGAGCAGCGGCAGCCATAGGCGACGCACGACCTCACGGGCTTTGTCGAACCCGGCTTCGATGAACAGCGCGCCGAGCAACGCCTCAACCGCATCGGCCAGGATGGTATCCTTGGCGCGGCCGCCGCTGTCAGCCTCGCTGCCGCTGAGGATCAGGAACGGCCCGAGACCAATGGTCCGGCCGATGCTGGCGCAGGTTTCGCCGCGCACCAAGCCGTTGAAGCGCTTCGCCAGCTGGCCTTCGCTGTCGGTCGGGTAGGTCGACCATAGCAGTTCGGCGATGGCGAGGCCCAGCACCCGGTCGCCGAGGAACTCCAGGCGCTCGTTATCGTGGGCGGAGACGGCCGCTGTCGGAGCAGGTTTGCGTTTCGCATCGGACTTGTCCGATTTGGATTTGCCCGCAGGCTGTTTGCCGGATCTGACGCTGGCGTGGGTCAGAGCGTGCGAGAACAGCTCACGGTTCTTGAAGGTATAGCCGATTGCTTTTTCAAGCTCGGTTGGTTTGGTGGCGCGCCGGAACAGCATCACGGACTCAGCGCACGAGATTGAAGAAGCGTTTCCAGCGGATGTCGAACGGCCAGCTCCACGGTGACAGGAGCCGGAATGCCTGCGGCTCGTCAAAGGCACCGGAGAAGAAGATGATGTCGGCGCGTCCGACAAAGTTCTCCAGCGGCACGAAGCCGACGCCGAATTCGATGCGAACGCGGCTGTCCGTCGAGTTGTCGCGGTTGTCGCCCATCATGAAGTAGTGGCCAGCGGGCACTTTAAACGGCTCTGTATTGTCGAGTTGGCCGGTGGTGTCGGCATCAAGCACGCGGTACTTGCGGCCTTCGGGCAGCGTTTCCTCGTAAATCGGGATGTTTTTAACGCGGCGGCCGTCCTCGAAGGTATCAAAGGTGCCGACCAGTTTTTTCGGAACGATCTGCTTGTTGATGTACAACACGCCGTTTTTCATCTGCACTTCGTCGCCAGGCAGGCCGATCACGCGCTTGATATAGTCAGTGTGGTTATCGCGCGGCAGTTTGAACACCGCCACATCGCCGCGCTTTGGCAGGCTGGCGAACATGCGACCGGAGAATTTGGGCGAACCGAATATCGTTGAACCGAATGGGAATGAATAACGGCTGTAGCCGTATGACAACTTCGAGACAAACAGGTAGTCGCCGACCAGCAGTGTGTCCTTCATCGAGCCCGATGGGATGTTGAACGGCTGGTAGAAGAAAATCCGCACAACCATGGCCAGTGCGAGCGCCTGCAAGACGATCTTAACCGATTCCTTCCAGCCACTATCATGGTCGTCACTGCTGGCGTCCGGGCGGGTCTGCGTCTCAAGGCTCATGGTGACATCCTAGGCGGCGTCTCGGGCTGTAATAGCGGCTGCTCCGCGGCCCGCAAAGACCAGCGTCGATCAATAGAGTGTGCGTGAACCGACCGCTGTTCCAGATCACTACCAACGCTTAGCCTAGCGTCAATAGGTCGAGGCTATAGCTCTTTACGCGAGATCGCGCAAACCTGCATGTCCACCTGCAACTCTGGTGAGCTACATCGATTAGCGTCGGCACCAGCCGATCTAGGCTTTGCTGCGGCTTCATCTGTCTCGTAGGATGGCGCGGATGCCGAATGCCAGATCGACTTAAGGTTGCATTGGACCGTCGCAAATGCCCATGTCGGACCATAAATCATTGTTTCAGTTCGGTTATCGGCGGTCCACCGATCAGTCCGGCGGGACGGCCCGGCATCGGGTGATCATAGTTGGCGCTGGGCCGGTTGGTATGACGCTGGCGCTTGATCTGGCGCAGCGTGGTGTCGCCTGCGTGCTACTCGATGACGCGGATCGCATTGGTGAGGGCTCGCGGGCCATTTGCTTTGCCAAACGCACCCTCGAAATCTTCGACCGGTTGGGTGTTGCTGACCGGATGCTAGAAAAAGGCGTGGTCTGGCAGAAAGGCCGGGTGTTCCTGCGGGACAACGAGATCTACTCGTTCGATTTGCTGCCGGAAGGCGGGCATAAGATGCCGGCGTTCATCAATCTGCAGCAATACTACGTCGAGCAGTTCCTGGTGCAGGCCATCGCCGAGCAGCCGCTGATTGACCTGCGCTGGCGCAACAAGCTGGTCGGCATCGAGCGGCACGCGGTGTGCTGCACGGTGACAATCGACACACCGGACGGTCCTTACAATCTGCACTGCGACTGGCTCGTCGCCTGTGATGGCGCTCGCTCGCCGAGCCGGGGCATGCTCGGGCTGGATTTTGCCGGGGAAGTGTTCGACGACCAGTTCCTCATCGCCGATGTGAAAATGACCGGCGACAAGCGTGAAAGCTTCCCGACCGAGCGCTGGTTTTGGTTCGAGCCACCGTTCCATGGCGGTCAGTCGGCGCTGCTGCATCGCCAGCCTGACGACGTCTGGCGGATTGATCTACAACTCGGCCGAGATGCCGATGCGGAGACCGAGCGCCGCCCTGAAAATGTGACGCCGCGCATCGCCCGCATGCTGGGCCACGATCAGTTCACGCTTGAGTGGGTGTCGATCTATCGCTTCCAGTGTCGCAGGATCGAGCGGTTCGTTCACGATCGGGTAATCTTTGCGGGCGATGCGGCACACCAGGTGTCCCCGTTTGGCGCGCGTGGCGCCAACTCCGGAATTCAGGACGCCGACAATCTGGGCTGGAAGCTGGCGGCTGTGCTGGCCGGGCAGGCACCGCCGTCGCTAATCGAGACCTACAACGTGGAGCGCGGCCAGGCGGCGGACGAGAACATCGGGCATTCGACGCGTTCGACGGACTTCATTGCGCCACGCACGGCCGCCGAGCGGCACTTCCGGACGGCGGCGTTGCAGTTGGCGGCCAAGGCTGATTTCGCCAAACGGTTCGTCAATTCCGGGCGGCTGTCGTCGCCGACGACTTATCAAACGTGGCTCAGCGCTGCTGATGCAATGGTGGCGAGGGCGGGGGCCGCGCAGCTTGGTGCGGTGCTGCCGGATGCGGAGCTAATCGGCCTCGATGGCCACGTATCCTGGCTGCTGGATCGGCTAGGGCCCGGATTTACGGTGGTTTACTTCGGCGAAATGCCGGAGGCTTCGATTGTCGGGGCAACCATCGTTGCGCTAGATTTGGCTGAGTATAACGCAGCCACCGGACAAATGCTGCACCACCGGTTTGGCGCGCGTAACGGTGATTTACCGCGGCAAACGCTGGTGGTGCGGCCTGATCAGCATCTTTGCGCGCGGTTTTCCAACTTCGATGCCGCAGCGGTCCATGCCGCATTGGCCCACGAGCTACGTCAGGATTTCAAGGGAGTAGGTGCGTCCAATGCCGCCACTTGAGATTACGACGAACCGGTTCACTGACCCGGATCTCGCCTACCGGCTGCTGATCGATGCGCATCGCGGGCTGACGGATGAGGCCAGCGCGGCGCTCAATTCGCGCCTGATCCTGATACTGGCCAATCAGATTGGGTCGCTTGAGATATTGCGGGCAGCAATCGACTTGGCACAATCGGTAGACACGCATGTGGAAGCATCTGCGGGTCAACTTGGTGCGGGATGCCCGAGTTCGTTACCGTAATGAAAGCAATGCCCGCACGTTTGCGCGCCTCGACGTTGAGATCGTCCAGCAGGTCGATCATCGCGCGGCGGCGCATGCGGCCTTCTAATTGAACAAATAACGTGCTTGCCATCTCGGCTCCCCTTGTGTTGGGAAGCATCTTGCAAATGGCGTGCCTAACTTGATTAATACCACCGCGCCTATCCGGCGACCCTTTGCCAAGGCTTTCAATTTTATCGGTTTTCTCCTCCTCCCCCTTGAGGCCTACGGCATGCACACAAGTGATTCGATACAACGAAAAATTAATAAATATCAGATGATTACACAAACAACAGACGACTGTGTATTTTTAAAAAATCTCCCCCTTCTCGTCATGGCCGCGAAGGCGGCCATCCACGACAGCAGGCCGCAGGCTCA
>JAYSVA010000461.1:0-5902 GCA_043718785.1 Hyphomicrobiaceae bacterium | reverse complement strand
TGCACCCTCTGGGTGATATTGGGCTTTGGACATTCGTGCGCCCTCGCCCGGTTGCAGCCGCCTCTTATGCGCTTCCTGTTCGTCAGGCCGGCACTTTGCCTGCAGCTTCCTTCAGATCCCGGATCGCTCCGGGCACCCTTGCTGTTCGGCTAGCGGTTCCCATCACCAGGGCCCGCAAAGGACTTTCACCTCCAAGTCATCAACCGGATACCAACCCGGCCAAACGGTGCCTTGCGGCACCTCCGCGCCATGCCTGGCGCACCGCAAAAAAGGCGACGGTTGCCCGTCGCCCTTCGCAATCAGTTACTTAGGCGCCGATTACTCGGCAGCTTGGGCCAGCATCGGGTCAACAGAGATATAGATGCGGCCGTTGCGCTTGGTGGCGAACGATACTTTGCCTTCGATCACAGCGAAGATCGTGTGGTCGGTGCCGATACCAACGTTCTTGCCGGGATGCCAGGTGGTGCCACGCTGACGGCACAGGATGTTGCCGGGGATGACATGCTCGCCACCGAACTTCTTGATACCAAGACGGCGACCGGCGGTGTCGCGGCCGTTGCGGGATGAACCGCCTGCTTTTTTATGTGCCATAGGTGAATTCTCCAGAATTTTTATCGAAGCGCGAAGGCGTTAGCCGACGATTGATTTGATGCGGATGGTCGTCAGGTCTTGGCGATGACCTTTTTTCCGACGTGAATTTTTCCGGCGGCGCTTCTTGAAGTTGATCAGCTTGGGTCCGCGGGTCTGATCGACCAGCTCCGCGATCACCTTAGCGCCAGCCACGGTCGGGGTTCCAACTTTGGCGCCGCTACCTTCCGTGCCGATCATGAACACCTGGTCGAAGGTGATGTCCGAACCGGCAGCGCCTTCAATTTTTTCGACTTCGAGAACGTCATTGGCAGCAACACGATACTGTTTGCCGCCAGTCTTAATGACTGCGTACATGGGAATTCCTTGCCTCTTGCCGCGCCCTATGGCGTCACGGCGGCGCGTTGATCAAAACACGATCAATCGCCTCACCGTGAACTTGGGGTTGACTATACGTTTCCCGCACAACCAACCAAGCCTCGGACAGCGTTGTTGCGCGGCGACAGGGTTGTCGACGCGTTGGCCGTCTTATCGATGACTTAGGTAGTCAAGTCAATGGTTCAGTAGCGTTCAATTACCGCCACCAACCGGCAAAACGACCTCAAGCCTAAAAATTAGGCAGATCAGCAGGAATCGGCTACACAGCTTAAGACATTGATTCGTAATGTAATGTTTCACCTACAGCTTGAAGCTAATCCTTTAACCAATGGGAGGAACCGTTTCTGGTGGCAAACTGTGCCATTTCCGCACAAGCCGATCAAATCGGTACAAAATTAAGAAAAGTGAAAGAAATCTATGACCAGTCTAGATCCAGTCGCGGTACAGTCTTTTTGAGCTGTACACTCCCCTAAAACACGTCTTGATCGATGTGAAATAACTAACTGGTCATGTGGGCGTCAGTTCCAAATGCGTAAAGAGCGATCACACCTGGTTAATTTAACCGCGACCTCCGTGGTTGTGGCAGCATTCAGCGCTTACGCGTGGCCACTGGCGGCAAAGGCTAAAACTCCCGGCCAAGTCCACTGCTACGGTGGCTTCTGCCATCGTGTCAAAGCGATCGACGAAATGCCATCCTTGGTTGGCACGATTAGTGACGCTGTTGCAACTTACTATGATTCGCCGGAAAAAGACCGCTTTAATACGAACACACTCACATCATCAGGTGAAGTGTTCGACGCGGAAATGCCAACGCGCACCTCCAGCTCGATCTACCCCGATGGCACTGAATTGCTGGTTTGGAACCCCCAAAACGGTCGCGCCGCGCACGTTCGCGTCAACGATTTCGGTCCGTTCTTTCTCAATCGCACACTTGACCTGACTCGCCGCGTCGCCGAGGATCTTGGCTTCCTCAAAGCGGGCGTCACCACGGTGCGTCTGATCGTTGTGTTCGCCCCGTCAGCCGCTGAGGCCAACTACAAGCGTGAGCGCACCTATCCGAAAGTGCGCGGCTACCTCGGCACGATGGACCGCGTTGAATTCGAGCGGATGGGCGCCGAATTGGCTGTGGATGCCCTTGGCCGCAACGGACGGCCACGTGATCCGTGGGTGCTGGCAAGCGAGCCATCAACCATGGTGTACAAGTACCGGCACAGCTTCGCCCTGGTGCCGGAAATTCCGCCGCCATTGCCGAGCGACTCCGAAGTTCGGGTTGCAGCAGTTGCAGCCGTCGAGCCCGCCATCGGTCCGCACCGAATGGATGTGCTCGCCGACATGCACGCCTGGGAGGCAACACCAGAACAGCCAGAGGCATTGGTCGCCTCAGCTGAACCCATGCCCAATCCGGAGGCGATTGTCGTCGCCGCTCTGGATCCGGCATTGCTCGCCGCCACTCAGGCACGTCGCCCGCTGCAGATCACCGTGCTGCCTGAAATGCTGCCAGCCATTGACCTGATCCCCGACACCGAAATGATGCCGGTGCAGGGGGTGCTGACCGAGGCCGCACAGCAGGAAGCTGCTCCACAGGAACCCGCACGGCAGGACGCTGCACCACAGCAGGTGGCAGTGCTTGATCTGAAGCCTGCGCCCACGTTGCAGTCGGTGCCAGTTGAGCAACCGCTGGTGATCGCGGCATCAGTCAGAAAAAATCACAGCGTCGATCAATCGTTCTGGACACAGGTTCAGCAGTGGGGACGGGCCGCCAGCTCGTCAACGAACCAGCCGAACCAACAGTTGCTACTGGCGCAGCTGCTGATGGGCCTGCTCGCCGTCGCAACCTTCATTAAGTGGCGCTCCAGCGGAACGTCCGTCCCAGCGCAACAGCCGGTTCAGACACCGCGCCCCACCGTGGCTGCGGTCCGCCCGCGCGTCAGTGAATTTGCCCGCCTGATCGACGCTGCCGAGGCTGACTTCCAAGGTGGCGATTACGCCCGTGCCGCCACGAACTATCGCGGCGCACTGGATGCCAGCGACAGCGAGAACGGCCCGAACCATCCGTCGACCCTCGATCATCTCGCCAAATGGGCCAAAGCTCTGGCGGCCCAGTCCGACTTCATCGGCCTCGAAGTGGTGCAGCGCCGCTTAACGGTTGCCTATGAAACGGTGGTTGGCTCTAGTGATGCTCGCCTGATGCAGTCCTATCGCGATCTCGCGGAAACCCGCCTAATGATCGGCCGCACCGATGATGCGGCGCTGGCATTGGAAGTGGCCCTCAATCTGGCGGAAGCGCGCGGCACCACCGAACTGACCACCGACACCTCAGACGCCGGACGCACCAGCGCCTTCTCTGACATGGCCGATATTCTCTGCGATCTCGCCGTCATCCACTTCAAGGACCGACGCCTGGAACCGGCCGCCGACCACGCCACCCGTGCCCTCTCCATCCGCCAGCAGATCGGCACCGACACCACCCGTTCGGGGGCGGTCACCTTATCGATCCTCGGCGAGATCGAGCGCGCCAGCGGCAACGCACAGGCCTCCGAAACCTGGCATCGTCAGGCCTGGGCGCTGTTTGCCCACGGCCCCGAAGCCGACCTGACCGATGCCGCCGCCAGCGCGCTCAGCCTCGCCGGCGTGATGATCGACAGCGGTCAGTATGACAGTGCCCGCCAGGTGTTCGAAGCCAACGTCCCGATCATTGCGATGTCCCTCGGCGCTAGCCACCCGGCGGTTGCCGCAGCCTACATCAGCTGGTCCGAACTGCATCGCGGCACCGGCGATCAGGCACTGGAACAGCAGGCCCTTGAACACGCCCGCTCGATCCAGGTCGCTCACTATGGCGCTGACCACCCCGACACCAAGCGCACCGATGAGCGCCTCGCCATGGTTGGCCGCATGGCGGCTTGAGCCCTTTTTATTTTGCCGACTGTGGCGTCTAACCAAGACCAGACGCAAAAAGGGTGATTGCGGTCAATCGACCACACTCACCCTTAAATTCAACCAGCAGACGCCGCTCAAACGTGGCAGCGAGCGCCGAGGTAGTGGTTTAGCAGCGTGTTGTAGCGATCAGCCACGGCTCTGGCCTCGGGCGAACCCTTGCCTTGGCTGGCAGCTTCAACCTTTGACTGCGCACCCTGCGAATCCATCTTGTTCAGGTCAGCCCGTAGCGACTGACATGACATGCCTGACGGCAGAGGCCGTGCACCCGGGTCACCGTTCGAATTGCCGCCACTTGAACAGCCAGCCAGCGCTATGGCAAGCCCTGCAGCTGCCAAGCAGCCAACAACGCCACGCAAACTTACACAGCTACCATTCGATTCCAGTGCCATTCTTGCCTCCAAACCGCTGCGGCAGAGCACGCGCGGCTGCATTTTTCGGTGAAGAGACGGTCACGCAACCAGCGTGACATCCAATTTTGACACTCTCAAGTCACGGTGAGTTGCTCCTGGTCCGCATGAACGCGGGCCAGGAGGTATCGTGCGGAACTTACTGAGCTTTTGCGACAGCTGCTTTAGCAGCCATTGCTGCGGCAGGTGCTGCCGCCTTTGCCTGCGATGCTGCCGCCTGGGCAACCACTGGCGGCACTGTCGGAGCAGGAGCCACGACTGCTGCAGACTGGCTTGGCTTTGGTCCGACGGCGCACTTGGCCTGGAATTCGCCGTTGGCTTTGTTCAGCTGATCGGCCTTGCCCAGATCAGCAGTGTTCATCTTGTACTTCTTGGCAGCGGCCTGAGCCACTTTATCAGCGACGCCCTCTTTCTTGAGGCCGTCGATCTGCGACACCAGCGTGGTGCAAGCCGGATCAGCCTTCGCGACTTCAGGGATCGATGCGGTCGATGTCAGGCCAGCGCTGGTGCTGCTGCCAAACATATCGCCCATGCCGCCGGAGCAGCCACCGAGGAGTGTTGCGCCGATGAGAAGGGCTGCGGACGAGCTAAATTTAGGGCGAAAATTTGCGGTGGGCATGTACTACATCCTGTTTAAGTGGAGCAAACCTACGACGCGGTACTTGCTGCGTTAGCAACATGACTTGCCGTACGTTTGCTCCCACGCCCCCCGGCGCTCAATAAGCAACGACTTCTTTTCACCAGGAAAAGAACATCAGCGTAAGGGGGGCAGAGGCAATTGAGGACATGAGTGGTTGAGATGTCACACCAAGTTGCATCAGCGCCGCCCAAACTACGACCATTGGGCCAGCACTCGGACATGAAACGACTCACACCAGCATGCGCACGGGATCTTCGATGAACGACTTGAAGGCGTTCAGCAGTTCAGCCCCCAGCGCGCCATCGACCACGCGGTGATCGCAGGACAGGGTGGCTGTCATCATGGTGGCCACTTCGATGGCGTCTTTGACGACGATAGGGCGCTTCTCACCCGCGCCCACCGCCAAAATCGTGGCGTGCGGCGGGTTGATCACAGCATCAAACGAGCGGATGCCGAACATGCCGAGGTTCGAGATCGACGTCGTGCCGCCCTGATATTCATGCGGGGCCAGCCGCCGTTTCCGCGCCCGCTCCGCCAGATCCTTCATCTCGTTGGAAATCTCGGCTAGCGTCTTCAGCTCCGCGTGCTTAATCACCGGCGTGAACAGGCCGCCATCGACGGCCACGGCCACGCCCACATCAGCATGGCGATGCCGCAGCATCCCCTCGGTGGTCCAGGTTGCATTGGCCGCGGGCACATCCATCAGCGCCAGCGCCAGCGCTTTAATGACGAAGTCGTTGACCGACAGCTTATAAACGCGTGGTCCCTCTTTCGGCGACCGCGCATTGAGCCGCTCACGCGCCGCCAGCAACGTGTCGAGCCGGATATCAACCGACAAATAGAAGTGCGGCACCGTTGATTTCGACTGCGTCAACCGCTCAGCAATGACGCGGCGCATGCCATCGTGCGGCACCACTTCGTAGGCGGCCTTGTCATACAGCGCGAGGATCTT
>JAYSVA010000047.1:0-30075 GCA_043718785.1 Hyphomicrobiaceae bacterium | reverse complement strand
CGCCGTTGGCGATGTCGGGGTGGCGGACGAGGTCGACGAACAAGGGGATCGTCGTCTCGATGCCGTCGATGACGAACTCGGACAGGCAGCGGCGCAGGCGCATCAGGCATTCGTTGCGGTTTTTGCCGTGGACGATCAGCTTGCCGATCAAACTGTCGTAGTTCGAGGGGATGCGGTAGCCCTGATACGCGCCGCTGTCGACCCGCACGCCCAACCCGCCCGGCGGATGGTAATACGTGATCTTGCCCGGCGATGGGCGGAACGTGCGCGGGTTCTCGGCGTTGATTCGACACTCGATGGCGTGGCCCGAGAATACCACCTGCTCTTGCGTCAGTGTCAGCGGTGCACCCGAGGCGATGCGGATCTGTTCGATGACGAGATCAAGCCCGGTGATCGCTTCGGTGACCGGGTGTTCGACCTGCAGGCGCGTATTCATCTCGATGAAGAAGAACTCGCCGTCTTCGTACAGGAACTCAATCGTGCCCGCGCCGCGATACTTCAGCTTGCGCATGGCAGCGGCGCAGGTCTCGCCGATCTTCTTGCGGGCGGCGTCATTCAATGCCGGTGACGGCGCTTCTTCCAGCACCTTCTGGTGGCGGCGCTGCAGCGAGCAATCGCGCTCGCCGAGATAGATGGCATTGCCCTTGCCATCGCCAAACACCTGAATTTCGATGTGGCGCGGTTTCGACAGATACTTCTCGATGTACACGGCATCATTGCCAAACGCGGCCTTGGCTTCGGCCCGCGCAGTGGACAGCGCCATGCCGATTTCCTCGGCCGAGCGTGCCACTTTCATGCCGCGTCCGCCGCCGCCAGCCGTCGCCTTGATTAGCACGGGATAGCCCATGCTGGCGGCAACGTCCTTGGCCTCGGCTTCGCTGTTCACAGCACCGGCTGAACCCGGCACCACCGGAATGCCAAGGCGCTTGGCGGTTTCCTTCGCCTCGATCTTATCGCCCATGATCCGGATGTGCTCGGAAGTCGGGCCGATAAAGGTGATGTTATGCTCTTCAAGGATCTCGGCGAAGCGGGCATTTTCCGACAGGAAGCCGTAGCCGGGATGGATGGCGTCCGCCCCCGTAATCTCGCAGGCAGCGAGCAGGCGCGGGATGTTCAGATAGCTTTCCGAGGCTTGCGGCGGCCCGATGCACACGCTCTCGTCGGCCAGCTTGACGTGCATGGCGTCTGCGTCGGCAGTCGAGTGCACGGCAACCGTCGGAATGCCCAGCTCCTTGCAGGCGCGCTGGATGCGCAGAGCAATTTCACCGCGATTAGCAATCAGGACTTTTTCGAACATGCTTGCTCCGCAAGACGGGAGTGGGGAGTAGGGAGATCGGGAGTAGAACAGTTAATCGAGCTGCTTCCAACTCCCCACTCCCTACTCCCTATTCCCTTCATTCTATAATCACCAGCGGCTCGCCGAACTCGACCGGTTGGCCGTTCTCAATAAAAACCTGCGTCACAATCCCAGCCTTTGGGGCGGGGATGTGGTTCATGGTTTTCATCGCTTCGATGATCAACAGCGTCTGTCCGGCGGTGACACGCGAGCCAATCTCCGCGAACGGCGGTGCGCCCGGTTCTGGACTGAGATACGCACTGCCGACCATTGGTGACTTGACGCAGCCGGGATGGCGCGCCGGATCAGCAATCGCCGCCACTGCTGGTGCCGCAGCACCGCCGCCAGCTGCAGCGCCATGCGCTTGCATCGCCGGAATGGCCGCCGTCATCGTCACCTGACGCGCCACGCGGACCTTGAGGCCGGCCTTCTCGATTTCGATTTCGGTCAGCCCGGTTTCATTGAGCAGACCCGCCAACTCGCGGATCAGCTCATGTTCGGGAGAGTTTTTTTCAGGTTTATCTTTTGCCATCGTCTCTTTTGCCATCTCTGCGCCTCAAAAGCTGATGGACCCCAGGTCGTATTCGCATGCCGTAAGAGCAGCTAGCAGGCTCCGAGTCTACCCCTTACAGCTAAACTGTTGCACCAGCACCCGAGTTTTCAACGGTTCGGCACACTTTTGCCCACATAATGAGCGGGAACGTCGGCGAATTGGTAAAACAGCGGGCATAACCGATTTACGGCGTAATACTCTTGCCCAAATCACACGGCTTCGCTAGAGACTGCCCATTCGACGCTGCCTTTGGACTGATCAAGAGGACGATTGGCCAATCGGGTGCGCCCCTGACACGCGTGATCCTGCCTGCTCAACTTGAAGTTGGGCGGCGGGATAAGCGGCAGGTGTGCGTGCCCCAATCCCGTTGGTGGGCATCCCCCTCTAAGACGGCGCGAACCGAACCTAACACGCGTGCTGGCCCCATTTTTCGGGTATGCCAGCCGGTTGCGCTCAGGCGTGGTCGGCATGGCATTGCGAGCTCGTGCACCAAACCGGGCAACCGCCCACATCAACACTGACCCTCTATCCACCCTAACAGGAGACTTAATTGTCCCAGTATAACCCGACCCGCGACGACTTTGCAGCAATGCTCAACGAAACGCTGTCCGCCGATGACGCCTACGAAGGCTCGGTGGTGCGTGGCCGCATCGTCAATATCGAAAAAGATATGGCGATCATCGACGTTGGCCTGAAGATGGAAGGCCGCGTGGCGATGAAAGAGTTTGCCATCAACGGCAAACCGAGCGAGCTCAAAGTCGGCGACGAAGTCGAAGTCTACCTGGAGCGCATTGAAAACGCGCTCGGCGAAGCCGTTCTCAGCCGCGACAAAGCCAAGCGCGAAGAGAGCTGGACCCGCCTTGAGAAGCAGTTCACGGCCCAGGAAAAAGTCATGGGCGTCATCTTCAACAAGGTCAAAGGCGGCTTCACCGTCGACCTCGACGGTGCCGTGGCGTTCCTGCCAGGCTCCCAGGTCGATATCCGCCCTGTCCGCGACATCGGTCCGCTGATGCATCAGAGCCAGCCGTTTCAGATCCTCAAGATGGATCGTCGTCGTGGCAACATCGTCGTATCGCGCCGTTCGGTGCTCGAAGAGTCGCGTGCAGAACAGCGCACCGAAATCGTCGCCAAACTGGCCGAAAACCAGATCATCGACGGCCTCGTTAAGAACATCACCGACTACGGTGCGTTCATCGACCTCGGCGGCATCGACGGCCTGCTCCACGTCACCGATATGGCCTGGCGTCGCGTCAACCATCCGTCGGAAATCGTCAACGTTGGCGATACCGTCAAGGTGCAGATCATCCGCATCAATCCAGATACCCAGCGCATCTCGCTCGGCATGAAGCAGCTGCAGTCCGATCCATGGGCTGGCATCGAAGCCAAGTATCCAGTTCAGGCCCGCTTCAAGGGTGCTGTCACCAACATCGCTGACTACGGCGCGTTTGTTGAGCTGGAACCAGGCGTCGAAGGCCTGATCCACGTCTCGGAAATGAGCTGGACCAAGAAGAACATCCACCCGGGCAAGATCGTCTCGACCTCGCAGGTCGTCGACGTGCAGATCCTCGAAGTGGACCCGAACAAGCGCCGCATCTCGCTGGGCCTCAAGCAGACCCAGGACAACCCGTGGGAATCGTTCCTCACGGCACATCCAAAGGGTTCGACCGTCGAAGGTCCGATCCGCAACATCACCGAGTTCGGCCTGTTTATCGGTCTCGATGGTGGCGTCGATGGCATGGTCCACTTGTCGGATCTCGACTGGAACCGCCCTGGCGACGAAGTCATCAAAGAGTACAAGAAGGGCGACACCGTCAAAGCCCAGGTGCTCGATGTTGACAGCACCAAGGAACGTATCTCGCTCGGCATCAAGCAGCTCAGCGGCGATCCGATCGACACCGTGTCGAAGTACAAGAAGGGCGACGCCGTCACCTGCGAAGTCGTCAAGACCGAAGACAACGGCATCGAAGTGAAGGTTGCCGACAGCGACATGATCGCGTTCATCAAGCGCTCTGACCTGTCACGTGACCGCGCCGAGCAGCGTCCAGAACGCTTCACGGTTGGCCAGAAGGTTGACGCGCAGATCCTCTCGATCGACCGCGCCACCCGCCGCGTTTCGGTGTCCATCAAGACGCTCGAAATGGCTGAAGAGAAGCAGGCCGTTGCCCAGTTCGGTTCGTCCGATTCAGGCGCATCGCTCGGCGACATCTTCAAAGCCGCCATCAAGAAAAAAGACACCGACAACTAAACGTTGGCGCAGTGTTGCGGATACCAGCGGCGCGGATCGAAAGATCCGCGCCGTTTTTTTTGTTGGGGTTGGCACTCGGCCTCATTTCAACCCGTGGAGCAGAACTCATATTTCCTGGGTTTCAGGCTGTATTCAGTTGCAAAACTCGATTACCACGCCAGTCGGCTGTTGGAGCCGCCCCATGGAGACGCTCAATGAAAAAGTTTGTTCTCGCAGCAACGGCTCTGCTGCTTGCCGGTTCCTTTACGGCCGAGGCCCAGCGCCCCACCAATCCTGACGGCAGCCCAATCACCCGCTCCGGCGACGGCACGCGCTCCGGCTCTGGCACCCGCCCAGGCGGACAAACTGGCACACGGCCAACGCCCGCCCCAGCTCCGGCACCCGTTGTGGTGGTCAGACCGACCCCAGCTCCCGTGGTCCGCCCGGTTCCGCCTCCAGTGACCAGACCGGTGCCACCCCCGACGCGCGTGTTCGTGCCGGTGCCGTTGCCACCCGTCGTCACCTGGAACCAGTCGGAGCATCGCTATTCTCGCCGCAACCACCGCGTGTGCCAGGAAAAGTCGCATCGCCTGCACGCGTATGAGCGTCACGCCGCTAACGACGGGTTCCTGAACGGCCGCGAGCGCCGCATCATTTCCGCGCTGAGGGGCGATTTGGCCCGGACCTGCGGTGGCCATCGCTGGCGCGGTTGATTGACGACCACCCGGCTAACCGAGCGGCGCAACCTGACCAGGGTTGCGCCGTTTGGGTGTGAGTCCGCATTCACCGAAACAACGTTCGGTGTGGGAACCGCCAGGCGGTCGTCTATTCACGATGTCAAAGAGCACGTCAGCCCGGCAATCTACGCCATGCAGGGCCCTGCATGGTGCCAGATTACCTGACCGTGCCCCGTGTCACGAATGGGCGTGGCCACACCCGTCCGCAATGGAACAGGCACAAGATCTCATGGCCCAAGAGGGCGGGGATAACTTTTTTTGAACTATTTTTAGGCCGACACCCGCCCCCGTGACACTGCGCCTGAAACCTATCGTCACGCCTGCGCGTAGGCAGTTCACGAACCGGCTAACACCGGTTACAAGACGATACCGGGTTAAGAGGTTGCCATGACCACCATTTACGACGCCGCGTTCAAGCAGCACATCGCCAGTCTTCATACCGAGGGCCGGTATCGCGTGTTCGCTGACATCGTCCGCCAACGCGGCGCGTTTCCGACCGCCAAAGCCTACGGTGCGAAGCAAAAAGAAGTCACGGTCTGGTGCTCGAACGACTATCTCGGCATGGGCCAGCATCCGGTTGTATTAGCCGCGATGCACGAAGCGATCGATACGGCGGGCGCGGGCTCAGGTGGCACCAGGAACATATCTGGAACGACCCACTATCACGTGGAGCTCGAGGAAGAGATCCGCGATCTGCACGGCAAAGAAGCGGCGCTGGTGTTCACATCGGCGTTTGTCGCCAACGAAGCGGCGCTGTCGACGTTGCAGTCGCTGCTGCCGGGCGCGGTCATCTTCTCGGATGAAAAGAACCACGCCTCGATGATCGCGGGCATCCGCCATGGTCGCGGCGAGAAGAAAATCTTCCGCCACAACGACATGGCCGATCTGGAGCGCCTGCTGAAGGCCGCCCCAGCGAATGTGCCGAAAATCATCGTGTTCGAGTCCGTCTACTCGATGAACGGCACCATCGCGCCGATCCAGCAAATCTGCGATCTCGCCGAAAAATACGGCGCGATGACCTACCTGGACGAAGTTCACGCCGTCGGCATGTATGGCCCACGCGGCGGCGGCATCGCCGAGCGCGACGGCCAGATGCACCGCGTCGACATCATCAACGGCACCCTGGCCAAAGGCTTTGGCGTGATGGGCGGCTACATCGCCGCCAGCCGCGCCTGCTGCGACGCCATCCGCTCATATGCGCCTGGCTTCATCTTCACGACATCGCTGGTGCCCGCCGTGGTTGCCGGTGCCTGCGCCAGCATCCGCCACCTCAAAACCAGCCAGATCGAGCGGACCCGCCACCAGGAACGCGCCCGCACCGTCAAGGCCCGGCTGACAGCAGCCAATCTGCCGGTGGTCGATAACCCGAGCCATATCGTGCCTGTACAGGTTGGCGATCCCGTACATTGCAAGCTGATCACCGACCAGCTGTTGGCGGATTTCGGTATCTACGCCCAGCCGATCAACTATCCGACTGTGCCACGCGGCAGCGAGCGCATCCGCCTGACGCCGACGCCGTTGCACACCGACGCGCAGATCGCCCACCTGACCGACGCTTTGACGACACTATGGGCGCAATGCCCAATGTCGATGCCAGCGCCGATGCGCAAGGCCGCAGAATAGGTATTCGAGAAGCAGGCGAACCAATGCGCGCGCCCAGTTCGACAGCCGATGCCGCCGCCCGCATGGGCCGGTTGGCGAAGCTGCCGATCTTCCTCGGGCTGCAGGACAAACGCGCCGTGCTCGCCGGAGGCTCTGCCGCTGCCTGTTGGAAGGCGGAACTACTGGAGGCGGCAGGTGCCGTCGTCCACGTCTATGCGCTCGTACTCTCGCCTGAGCTGACAGAGCGTCTATCGCCCCGCATCATCCACCACGCCCGCCCCTGGGCGATGGACGTATTTGACGGGGCCGCCATCGCCCTCGCCGACATCGACGACGACGCCGAAGCCCACGCGTTCTACTGCGCCGGACGGGCCGCTGGCGTGCCAGTCAACGTCATCGACAAACCGGCGTTCTGCCAGTTCCAGTTCGGCTCCATCGTCAACCGCTCGCCGGTCATCGTCGGCATCTCCACCGATGGCACCGCCCCGATTATCGGCCAAGCCATCCGCCAGCGCATCGAAACGCTGCTGCCACCCACCCTCGCCGACTGGGGCCAACTGGCCCGCGATGTCCGCGAAACCGTGATGAGCCGCCTCGCCAAAGGGCCAGCCCGCCGCGCCTTTTGGGAGGCCTTCGCCGCCCGCAGTTTCGGCCCCGCGCCGACGCCGCAAGCACGCGCTGACATCACGGCCTTGATCGCCGAAATTGATGCTGGGCAGCAGGCACGCCAAGGCCGCGTGACGCTGGTTGGCGCAGGCACGGGGGACGCGGGCCTGCTCACCCTCAATGCCGTGCGTGCCCTGCAATCCGCCGACGTCATTCTGCACGATGATCTGATCTCCGATGACATTCTTGAGTTGGCCCGCCGTGAAGCCAAACGCATGCCCGTCGGCAAGCGCGGCCAACACGAGAGCTGGGCACAGGCCGACATCAACGCACTACTGGGTGAACTGGCAGGGCAAGGCGGCCACATCGTCCGCCTGAAGTCCGGCGACCCCATGATCTTCGGCCGCGCCACCGAGGAGATTGCGGCGCTGAAAGCCGCTGGCATTCCTGTCGAGGTGGTTCCTGGCGTCACTTCGGCCTTGGCGATGGCATCGCGTCTCGGCGTTTCGCTGACCGACCGGGACATCGCCACCTCCGTCCGTTTCATCACCGGCCACGGCCCCAACGGCGACCTGCCCGACGATCTCGACTGGCCGGGCCTCGCCTGTCCGCGCACCACGCTGATCGTCTACATGGGCGCCCGCACCGCACCGAAACTGGCCGAACGACTAGTCGTCCACGGCCTGGATGCATCGACGCCGGTGGTTGCGGTGTTCGGCATCTCCCGACCAGACGAAGTCCTGTGGACGGGTACGCTGGCAACGCTGGGCGCAGGCCTGTCGGCCGCACCCGCCACTGGCCACCCCCTGCTGATCGGCATCGGCCGCACGTTCGCCGCACTGACGGCACCCCACTCGTCGTGCAGATCAATCTGAAGCGCCGTGCCATCCGTTTACCCCTCACAGCAAACGCTTGTGAGGGAGGCTGCGGGACCAATGGCCGTGTACGAAGGTTGGACATTTGCGGCGGCCCGGGGAGCCTCGCGCCGCACGCTTCACGAGATCGCCGAAGCCGTTAACGTTGGCCCGGCTGAGTTGGATAAACTGGAGCGCGCCCGCGATATCGATTTGACGAGTGGCGCCAATGACGTTGCCGCCGTTGAACGAATTCTAGAGTTGTACGCGCGCCTCGGCTATCACGTCTGGCCCCGCTCATTCTGGCGCGCCGCCTGTCTGAAGCGCGTGCAGTAAGTCGTTCACGCGGTTTTTAATCAACCGCTGTTGGCAAGTGCTCATGGAACTTGCCCCCGCTTCCGGCGCGTTATCAACCGAAGTTTCCCACAAGTTTTCCACATAATTTGGCCATCAGCATATCAGCATGAAGTGCATGTAGTGCATGAAGTGCATGAAGTGCATGAAGTGCATGAAGTGCATGAAGTGCATGAAGTGCATGAAGTCGCTTGCCATTCCATTCAACGATTCGCTACTGTAATGACATCAACTTGGCAGACTGATCTCTCTGAGACCCTGACCTACGGGTCCAGTCGTCTGCATCTACACAACCCGACTACAAAACCCGACAATTTGGCTTATTTTGCGAGGGGGTAACTCTCCGTAGCGAAACCGCGTCTTTGCCCTAGGAGGCAGCTATGTTCGACGTTCCAACTGATCGACCCGACAATTTCGATGCCACGATGGCGTGTGCAGAGCCGACAAGCAGTGAACTGACTGCAAGTGCCTGTCGTACGAAAAATTCGAGCCACATTTGGCAGTAGACATAGTAGACATCTTTCGCAACGCTAGCTTGAAACCGCGATGAACAACGATCCGCGGCCAGCCAGCGATGCCATAGCATTCCGGAGCATAGTTCGCCGGTGAGTGTGTTGAGTGCGTTAGTCAGTTGCGTTAGTTGCGTCTGCGTTAGTGTGCGTGCGTTCACCCAAATCTACAAGCCACCCGACAAGAGGTGGCTCTCTTACCCTGTTTGGTAACCGTCCACCCGGTTGTCGCCGCGCCAATCGCCCCCCCGATTGTGTGCACATGCAAAAGGGGATGGAGCCGCCCTCACGGCTCCATCCCCTGGCGCAGTTTGTGGCTGCGCTCCATCGAATCCCTCCCCCGCGGTCGGAGCTCAACGAAGATGAACCGGTGTTTAACCTACTGCTTGCACAACAGCGGGCACTCTGGCCGCACTGTGGGACTGGGCCGCCAGCGCCGTAACGAGACGCGAAAAGCCCGCCTCAACGCGGTGCGTATACAGCGCATAGCGGATGGTTGTCTCAAGCATTCGAGGCGACAAGTCTGCCTTATTGATGCAGCCAATGGCACCCGCCCGCAGAGCATTGTCGTGAACTTGACGGTCAATCAGCCCGGTGAGCAAAATGGCAACGCCTCGACCGGACCGACCACCAATCTCCTGAACAAACCGGGCGCCACATTCCGCCCCAAGGTTGTAGTCAATCAAATAAACATCAAAAACGGTATCGGCCATTAAACGGCGCGCCGCTTCTAGCGTTTTCGCGCGGACAAATTCTGCCTTAAAGTAATCCATCTTGCGGAGCGACCGTGCGACCGCGTCGTAGTCGCCGAAGTCATCGTCGACGACAAGCACGCGAAGGGAGCTGGGCAGCTCGATTGACTCTATACTCAATGCACCAGAATCCAACATACTCGTCATCCCTGAAGCCGTCGCCGAGAGGTACGCACATCTACGCCCTACCAACTTTTGAGAAATTATCACCCAGATACAAGGCATCCTATGTACAATGTTGGGCTCGTACTGTCAATTTAACAGCTCCCAAAAGCCCTGCGCAAAGACCCCTTGAGCAATCGGCGATATGCTGCCTGATTTTTCTGAAGTTGCGTCGACAACCCTTCTGGCGCGCAACAACTAAACGCCGATCAGATCATTTTTACCTGGACCATTGCGCCTTGGTCGTATGTGGCGGGAAAACCACGAGAACTCCCATCCTATCCGCGTTGTAGCAACTCACCGCCGGTATCCTGTTTCCTGTGCCACTGCGATCGGCTAACAGGATATCCACAGGTTTTGCGAGTCATTGCACAACCATACGTGCGGAGACAAAAATGGCGCGAATTCTACAGATACCCGGTGACATGGACGCTGCCGCCATGCGGGCCCAGCGCGCGGTTTGCGAGGAACTGGCGGGTGGCGACGAGGATGTGACGGTCGACATGGCGAAAGTCTCCTTCGTTGATTCGTCGGGTATTGGAGCCATCGTCTACATGTACAAGCGCCTCGTGGCGAACGGCCACTCGCTGCAGCTTACCGGCGTGAAAGGGCAGCCATTACAACTGCTAACGTACCTAAAGCTGACTGATCTAATCGCTCGTTGAGAGCGAATGACTGGCGTGTCGCGTATGGGGAAGTAATGTATCAGCGCGTGATCAGTACAGCGGCGTTGCTATGGGTGGTGATCGCCACCTTGGTAGGGTTGTCTGGCTGCACTCCATGGCCGATGGAGGCCAGCGGGGGCTTAGCTGAGCGCCACCCCACGAACTGGGGCGCTGCGCTGCAGCTCGATGACCGCTATCAGCGATTATTCAACGAGGGTGCCGTCAGCTGGGCACCTGCGCGCATGATGGAAGCCCGCATTCTGTTGGCGCGTGCGCGCCGCGAACACACCGGAGAGCTGTTCGACGACGCTGAGGCGACGCTGCGGTTAGCGCACGGCATATTGACCTCGCTAGAGCACGACACTGCCAAGCGCGCCCACCCGCAGTCCCGCCCTAAGCCTCCCCAGCGACCGGGGACATAACGGATGCACGCCCTCCGCAGCGTCATGTTGTGCTTGTGTCTGGTCCTGGTCGGGATCAGCAACTGGATGTTTGTGGCGTCGGCTCAGGCACAGCAGCCACTGGATCGCGCAGTTCTGCGCAGCGGCGACATCGTGTTGGTGATGCTGCCGGGCGAGCCTGCGCTGAACAAAGAATTCCAGATCGACAGCCTCGGCCAGATCTTGCTGCCAGAAGTCGGCGGCGTCACGATTGCGGGCATGACCGTGACGGACGCCGCCGCCCTAGTTCGCGTTCAGCTGGCCCGCGCCTACCGCGAGCTGGACCGGCTGCGCCTGACCATCAAAGAGCGGCGGCTGATCGTGCAGGTTCTGGGGTTCGTCAAAGCGCCAGGCACCGTCAATCTGCCCGGTGACGCGACCGTGCAAACCGCGATTACTGCCGCCGGTGGCCTGGCACAGGGGGCGCAGCTGGATCGGCTGCGGATCCGACGCGGTCGCGAAGAAATCGTGTTTGATTACAAGAAATACCTCGACAGCGGCGACCCCTCGATTGTTCCGGTATTGCAACCGCTCGACCAGATCTTTGTGCCGTCATCGCCGGTGACGGGCAAAGTCCATATCGAATTTGACGGTCGCACCCTGGCGCAGGCTGGCGACGGCGCGGAAGACCGCAACTCCGTCAAAGTATTCGGTGAAGTGCACAACCCCGCCGTATACTCGCACAAGCCCGGCGCAACTGTGGTGGATATGCTGCTGCGCTCTGGCGGCGTCACCCGGTATGCCACGGTTGAGCAGATCAAAATCATTAGCGGCAGCGAGGCGTTGGTTTTCAACCTCCAGACCTATCTGGATACTGGCAACCAGAAGCTGCTGCCGACCATTGCCCCGGGGGCCACGATTTTCGTGCCAAAGCAGATCGAGGAAATCCGCACCGGCGCGCGCACGGTCTACGTGATGGGGGAAGTGGCCAAGCCCGGCGCATTCGATATGAAGGCGGGCGCAACCTTTGTCGAACTGCTGGCGAACGCCGGTGGTCCCACCCGGTTTGCCGAGACCCGGCTCGTCCGCATTTTGCGTGGCGATGGCAACGTTGAGACCTTCGATCTCGTCAGCTACACCGAGGGCAAGCTGAAACGCATGCCGGCTGTGTCTGCGGGCGACGCCATCTTCGTTCCCGAAAAGACCGAGACCATCGAGCCGTCGTGGCTGAAAATCCCGCCGAGCCGCGCGGTGCAGCTGCTCGGCGCGGTGAAGAAGCCGGGCCGCTACGAGTGGTCGAACGAGATGGGCCTGATGGACCTGTTGGCCGCCTCCGGCGGTCCGCACGAGAAGGCCGACATCGCCAATATCCAGATCCTGCGCAACCTGCCGGGCGGCAGCTCGGCACCGATCAAGTTCGACCTCCAGGCGTTTCTGACCCAGGGCGGTGCGCTGTCGTCGGTGCCCAAGATTGCTGCTGGATACACCATCAACGTGCCGGAACTGCCGCAGAGCCCGCACGACAACAAGGCGCTGTGGACCCGCCAGTCGCCAGAAAGTTCGATTTACATTATGGGTGCGGTTCACAAGCCGGGCCGCTACGCGTTCAACAAGGCGATGGGGTTCCTGGATATTCTCACCGCCGCCGACGGACCGACCGACAAAGCCGATCTGCGCAATGTCCGCGTGTCGCATCGCGGCCGGGGGGGCGCGCGCGTTTCTAACGTCAACCTCGCCCGCTACTTCGTCACCGGCGATGACGCGTTACTGCCGCACGTCCGAACCGGCGATGTGATCTTCGTGCCGGCCCGCGACAAGGAATGGCTCGACGATCCCAAGGAAGCGACGGTGCGCGTGCTAGGCGCGGTGCATAAGGCCGGGCGGTTCCGATTCACGGATGAAATGACCATACTCGATCTGCTTGCCGAAGCGGGCGGTCCCACGCCAACGGCGCTACAATCGCGCATCCTGGTGGTCAATATGGGACTGACCGAGCAGGCGCGCCAGTTCGACCTGCTTGGGTTCGCCAAAACTGCGGATACGCGCATGCTTCCGGTCGTCCGGGCCGGAGACACAGTCTATGTCCCAGAAATAACGCAGCACGAGGTACGCCAAACGTTAGACTTCGTTAAGGACGTCATGTCTATCGTCGGGGGCGCGACGAGTATCTGGTCTGCACTCACCAGCACCGGTTCAACCACGACCACGACGAGCGCATCCAAGTAGTTCTGCGTGGGATGGCGACATGATCGACGGTTGGACGCATGAAGTTGAGCGCATTGCGCTTGCAACGCTGGGACGCGGTATTCGCTCCATTGGCATCACAAGTCCTGGCCAGCAGGCCGGTGTTTCCACCTTGGCCGCCGATCTGGCAGCCATCACAGCGCTGTCGGGCGTACCGACGCTGTTCGTCGATCTCACCACAAAAGTGCAGCCCAACGCCCGCGATATTATCTGGCGTCCCGGCGAAGGCGGTGCGGGCCAGGCGATCACGCGCGACGCCCGCGGATTTGACATGCTGACCGCGCGGTTCGACGCGACCACCCGCTTCCTGTTCAACAACGTCGACCGGCTAAAGCAGTCGCTGGGCGAAGAGCTGATACGCTACAAAGCTGTGATCGTTGATATCCCCGCGCTCTGTGTCGCTGATTCCCAGCACATCAACGGTTCGGCTGCTGCAGCCGCCTGCGACGGCGTGTTGCTGGTCTGCGTCAGCGGCCGGATCACCCGGGCTGAATTGATCAAAGGCACGTCAGCCCTGACATCGGCGAAGGCCAATCTGCTCGGCACCGTGTTGAACGATGTCGCCTGCCCGACGCTCGGCGCCGAAATCGCGCGTGAAGCCGGGCGTCTGCAATCGTTCTCACCGCGTTTTGCCAATTGGGTCAGCGGCAAGGCCCTCAACAGCTCGTTCTTGAACTCAGCGGCGGCATGATCTGGATCCTCGTTGATAGCAGCACGGTTGGGGGCATTGAGCGCCACGTCGCCACCCTCGCCGAAGCCCTGCGCCGGGTGCCACTGAACGCCGAAATCGTGCTGTTCGCGGCGCACGGTGACAATCCGTGGCTGCAGCAGTTGCAGGCGGCTGGATTGCCGTTTCGCGTCCTCGACGGGTCGGTGTCGGGCCTTCTGGGGGCGCTGCGCCAAGGCCGACCGCAACTGCTCCACACCCACGGCTATAAGGCCAATATCGTTGGGCGTCTGGCCGCGCGGATGCTCAGCATTCCCGTTGTCGCCACCTTCCATGCGGGCGAGCGCGGGGCGTTCCCCGTCAACGCTTACCAACTGCTGGACGAATACAGTTCCTTCCTCGGTGGCCGCCTGTGTGTGAGCGAAGCGATCCGCCAGCAGTTGCCCTATGCCGCCGTGCTGACCGAAAACTTCATGGTCGCGCCGGTGACGCCGCCGCCATCCGAGATGCCGCGCCGGATCGGCTTTGTCGGCCGCTTGTCGCACGAGAAAGCACCGGACCTGTTTTGCCAGCTCGCTCGCCATTGTGCAGGGCCAGAAGAGTGGCACATCTGGGGCGATGGCCCGATGCGCGCTGACCTCGAGCGCGAATTTGGCGCGCACGTGCGCTTCCACGGCTTGGTCACGGATCTCAGTTCGGCCTGGAACTCCCTGGGTTTGCTGGTGATGCCGTCACGCGCTGAAGGCTTGCCGATGGCCGCACTGGAAGCGCTCGCGGCGGGCGTCCCGATTGTTGCCAGCGCCGTCGGCGGCCTGCCATCGGTGGTCCATGAGGGCCGCACCGGTTGGCTGTTCGAGACTGGCAACCTTGATGCAGCGGGCGCCCGCATCGAAACTTGGCGCGCCCTCGCACCGGCAGATCAAGCGGCGATGCGCCAGACCTGCTGGAACTTCGTCAAAGAAAACTTCTCCGAGACCCGGCAACTGCCGAAAATCCTCGAAACCTACCGCGCGGCAGGGTTCAAGGACGCTGAGGCTGCGCGGCCGTACGTTCCAGCAGCATAACCGTCCAGTCGTCTTCGGGGCGAGGTCCCAGTGTGGTCAACGCCCACTGCTGCGCCGCTGTAATCGCGTCATCCAGCGTGGCATCACAGCCGGCCCGCAGACAGGTCGCCAGGCTATCCGGCAGCTCGCCACCACCCGCCAGCGAAACCGGCTCGATCCCGTCGGTGACCAAAACGATGCGCTCGCCAGGCTGCAGCTGCAGTTTCAGCGGCACGTAGTCCGGCTCCAGCAGCAAGCCGAGAATAGGCCCGCTGACGTTGAGCGCCTGTACCTGATCTCGGTTGACAAGAAACGGCACGGGATGCGCCGCCGAAGCGATTTCAACGGTGCCATCGCGCAACCGATCCACGACGATCACCGTCGCCAGCAGGTCAGATAATGCCGCATCGCGCCGCAACACCTTCGACAGTGCCGCCAAGTAATCGCCAGGGCCGCCGACAGCCATGATCTGGACGACCCGCATCGCCGCCGCAAACGCAATGGCGGCAGCCTTTGCCTTGAGCCCATGGCCCATCACATCGGTCAGCACCACACGGTCATATTCCCGGGTGCGGAAATGCAGCAGGAAATCGCCCCCGCCCGAGCTGGCGTTGCCAAACCGGTGCGCGATGCCTGCGTTCTTCAGTTGTTGTGGCGATGGCGGCGTTAGCAGGCAATCCACCCCCGCACCGAAATAGCGGAACATGCCAGCCAGCCGCCGGTTAGCCGCCAGCAACGTCTGCTCGACTTCCGCACGCAACCGCGTTGGTGACAGCGGCTTCTGCAGAAACCGCTCGATCCCGAAACTCTCGAGCTGATGTTGTTTGTCGAGCTGACGGTCTCCCGTCATCATGATCACCGGCACCGGCAACCGTTCAGGATCGCGTTCCAGCTCCTTGAACAGGTTGGTGCCGACGTCCTCGCCGATGTGATAGTCGCTCAAAATGAGGTCGACCACCTGCGTTGATGTGATCGAGATCGCCTCCTCAATCGAGGTGGCGAGGAACAGTGTATAGCGCTCGCGCAGGAACAGGCTGTACAGCCGCAACAGCGTCGGATCGTCCTCAACGATCAGGATCGCCGGACGCATCGATCCCAACGCCCGCCAGCCGATCAGCCGGTTGGGGATGCCGTCGCCGCCCGGCTCATACGTGACATTCTGCAGATTAGCTTGAGCCAGTGCCATGCCCAGGCCGTGGGTATCGTTGGCCACCAGCTCCTTGCGACTGGCGGCTTTCCACATCGCCGCGAAATCCGCGAACGGGCTGCCGTCATCGCTGATTTCGAGGCGCAGGGTGAAGCCATGCAGGTCGATTTTCAGGCCCAGCGTTGTCGGCGGCGTGCTCGCATGCACCACCACGTTGGTGGCGATCTCAGCCACGACAAGCTGCAAATCGTCAACCAGCCCCGACACCATCCGCAAGTTCTCGAGTTCGCGGCGCATCGCGTTACGCAACCAACTGACATCCTCAAGGGTCGCAGGCCGGGTGGCATCAATCAGGTTCATGACTTGTTGTCCGCACCAGTCGCACTGCGGAACACCCCCCGCCCCGCCGCTAAGACATCGGCAGCGATGGCCTTACCCGTGCGCCAGTCGGGCGTGGCCACGAACGCCTTGGTATGCGACTTAGCCGCCGCCAGATGATCGCCGCGTCCCCGCGCCGCCTCGGCCACCGCCACGTCAATGCGGGCGCGCGCCACCCGCACGGCCTGGATCATCGCTGGCTCAGGCCGGTCCTGATAGCGCCCGACGACGGCACGCATGGCGGCAATCCGGCCCTCGCGGTTGGCCGTTTCGCTGTTCGGCCGCATCAAATAGTCCATTGTGACCGCGCGGGAAAACCCGACACCAGCAGCCGCCGCCATCCGCAGCCACAAGTCCCAGTCCTCGGCGAAGCGGCTGGCGGCAGAGAAGCCGTTGACCTGCTCCAGCACGCGGCGGCTAGCCATCACGGTTGACGTACCAACTAGGTTAGCGCTGAGCAGGCGGCTCTCAGCATCGGCCAATTCGACGTAGGTGTTGTCAGCGGCCTGTACCCAATCGCACTGCCAATACTCGAAGCACGTGCCATGGGTTTGACCGTCCGGCGTCACGTGCCTATAGTCCGTGAACGACAGCCCGACCGCCGGGTGTCGGCGATGAAAATCGATTTGCGGCCCAAGTTTACCCGGCAGCCATTGGTCATCCGCATCGAGAAAGGCCACCAGATCTGACTGGGCCGCTTCCAACGCCTTGTTGCGTGCTGCCGCTGGGCCGATGCCGCCCGTATCCAGCCGTGTCAGCTGCAGTGCGCCCATCGGACGTCCGGCCAGCCATTCCGCCGTGCCGTCGGTCGAACCGTCATCGGCGATGACGATTTCGACGTCGTCGCGGCCCTGAACCGCGATCGTCGCCAACGTCGTTGGCAAATAGTTAAGGCAATTGCGGGTAGGAATGATGATGGAACAGCTGAGCGCTGGCATGTTTCCGGCCTCCGTCATGGCACCGTCTGTTCAGAACCGTCACACGCGATTCAACAACAAACTGTGTACGCAAGAGATAAACCACCATGCTTCCAGTGAAATCGCCGGCAGAGGTTGGTCGTTGATGTCGAACCCTGCGAACCCATGCCCGGCACAGCGAATCCGGTCACCCATTGCGTATACCGCAAGCGTTGCCTTCGACAAGGGCTTCTCGATTTTCACGATTCCACTGGTGGCGAGCTATCTCGCCCCGCAGGAATACGGCCGCCTCGACGTCGTCGTCAGCCTGATCGAATTTACCGGCTTGGTGCTAGCACTCGGCATCGCCGAAACGCTGGTTCGGTTCGCCAGCACAACCCAGGACGAGACCGAACGCAAGGCCTGCGCCGCCCGCTTCCTCGGCACGGCCCTGGTGCTCGCGCTGTGCATCGGCGGCGTCATCCAACTGATCGCCCCGTGGCTGGCCGCCACCTTGCACATCCAGGTTAGCCTGCCCGCGCTGCGGCTCGGCTTGGCTGGTGCGACGATTGCCGCGTTAGTCGAGACGCCGCTGATCTGGATGCGGCTGAACCAGCGCTCGGATCTCTATCTCGCGTTTATCGTTGGTCGCTCGCTCAGCCAAGTGGCGCTGATGTGGTTGGTGCTACGCGCTGGCTGGGGCAGTGACGGGCTGGTCATGGCCAACGGCGCCGCGATGCTGCTGTTCTCGGCGTGCCTTGTGGTTTGGCAAATCTCGTCGACCGGCATTGCGCTCTCACGCGACGCATTACAGCGGGTCGCCGGATACGGCCTGCCGCTGGTCGGCGCGGGATTGGCGATGTTCGCCCTCGGTAATGGCAACCGCTGGTTCCTGTCCGGTCGCGTCTCCGACGCAGAAATCGCATTCCTGGGATTATCGTTCAAACTGGCCCTGGCCGCGCCCCTGCTGCTGCAGCCGTTCGCCCTTTGGTGGAACGCCCTGCGCATTGCCGCCCTCACCACGCCCGGTGGCCTGGAACGCAGCGCCACGGTCTGGGGTCTCGGGTTCTCGGTGCTGACTCTCAGCTGTCTGGCTGTCGCGCTTGGCGGCCCGGTGCTGATCCAATTGGCACTGCCACCCGCCTACGCCGCCGCCTCGCACTACCTGCCGTTCGCGGTGCTGGTGTGCTTCTTCAACGAACTCAATACGCTTTGCAACGTCGGCGCTTACGCCAGGTCGAACGGCTTTTACGTGTTCGGCGTCAATGCCAGCGGCGCGGCCGTCGCGGTGATCGGGTACGGCCTGTTGGTGCCCCATTTTGGCGTTGCTGGCGTCCTTGGTGCGATGATTGCCGGACACCTGATGCGGCTAGCGCTGTTCGTCCGCATTGGCCGTGAAGTCGCACCGATCCGCTATCCTGCTCTACCAGCCTTGGCCGCTGCTATCCTGGCTGTGGCAGCTGTGTGGCTGGCGCCCGTCGACGTGTGGGCCCGCATTGGCTGGAGCGTCGCGGCCTTTGCGACTGTCGCCTTGGCTCTGCTGGCGCTGCAGCTGGTCAAGATCCCAAGCTCCGTCCTGCCAAAGCCGCTGAGGAGCACCGACTATGCAACTGGTCGCTGAGCCCCCGCAGCACGCGCGCACTGCCCTCACGGGCTCACAGCGCACTGGCCAGATCGCGATTGGCACCCTGGCGGCCCTGCTGATCGGCATGCCGATGGTGTTGTTGCCACCGCCTTATGCCCTGCTGGCACCTGTCGCCATTGCCATTTTGCCCATCGCCGGGCTGATTGCGTTCAACAACGCTTTCGCCCTGTGCCTGATCTTCATCGTGTTCTCGTTCTTCCGCATCCACGAGGCGTTTCCGCTCCTGAACCCACTGCGCATTCCCAGCCTCGTCGCCATTCCGACGCTGCTGGTGCTGGGCTGGCACATTGCCTTGTCCCGCTCGATCAAACCGTTTTGGTCGAAAGAACTGAAAGCGTTCAGCGTTTTCTTCGTGCTGACGACCATTGGCGTCTTGTTTGCCGTCAACCGTGGCTCAGCCATGACCTATTGGACCTCCATCTATTGGAAGATCGCCATCATGGTGATCGCCATTGCCTGGTTGACCCGTGAGCCGAAGGATTTCCTGCTGGCCGCCCGCGCCCTGGTCATTGCCGGTAGTGCCGTTGCCATTGTTGCCATCACCAATAAGCTCGGCGGCATCGGCCTCGTCGAGGGCACGCGCGTCACCATCGCCCGCGACATGGGCTCGGTGTTAGGCGATCCGAACGACCTCTCACTCGTGTTGCTGTTCCCACTCGGGTTCGCCGCTTGTCTGCTGGTCTATCCGACCGGCTGGCTGAACAAAATCATCGGCATTGCCGGAACCGCGCTGATCATCTGGGCCATCGTCTGCACCCAGAGCCGCGGCGGCTTCCTTGGCATCATCGCGACGTTCGGCGTCATCGGCTTCCGGGTGGTCAAGTCCAAAGCCCTGTTCATCACGGTCGGCTGCGTAATGGCCGTGGCGCTGTTTGTTGGCATGGGCATCAGCAAGCGCGCGTCCGGCGGCTCGGCGGAGCAGGGCATCGACGAAAGCTCGATGGGGCGCATTTATGCGTGGCAGGCCGCCTGGAAAATGGCCACCACGAGGCCGTTAAGCGGCGTCGGCCTGGACAATTTCACCGGCAACTACTTCGAATACAGCCCGCACTGGGACGGCATGAACCACGCGGTCCACTCGACCTGGTTCAACGTCTTAGCCGAGACCGGCTTTCCCGGCTTGATCGCCTTCGTGACGATGATCATCATCTGTATCCGGTCGAGCTACACGTCGATGGTCAGCCTCAATGCGGCCCGCGCCCCGCCGATTGTTCGCGCCATGTCCCTGTCGTTGGTGGCTGGCTTAACCAGCTTCTGTGTTGCAGGCACATTCCTGACGCAGGGTTTCACGTGGCCAATCTACATTTTGCTGGCGCTGACGACAGCGATGGCGAAGTACGCCCGCGACTACACGCCGGACCCGATGACCGCCGCCGCAAAACACTGATCGCCGCCCGATCCGTTGCATTCATCGGCCGATCTAAACGTAACCTTTACCTCGTGCAGATTAGTGTCAGCTGACGCCTACTGCCGTTACTTGTCGTGGAGTTGCATCTGTGTCCGCATCTGCTGCCCCCTCGCGCTCTGTCGCTACGAAATTGCGCCAATGGGTGAAGGCCCGCGATAACTGGGTCTCGGACACGTTATTCCGGACAGCCAAAGCCTGCACCACCGCCAGCTTTCCCGTCATTCCGGGCGTGCATCGGCTGCTCTACCTGCTGCATCGCGCCATCGCCTCAACCTGGGCCAGCACGACACGGATTTTCTGGTACACGCCGCTGTTCCAGTCGCGTCTCGAACGCACCGCCCGCCGGTTGTATGTCTATAGCGGCATGCCGCTGGTGCTCGGCCCTGTCGGCATGGCGTTCGGCAGCAACGTCCGGATTTCCGGCCAGACCACGATTTCCGGCCGCACCGCTGGCAGCATAACGCCCCGCCTGCTCGTCGGCGATAACGTCGATATCGGCTGGCAGACCACCATCGCCGTTGGCCACACGATCACCATCGGCAACAACGTCCGCATTGCGGGCCGTGCGTTCCTGGCGGGTTATCCCGGCCATCCGTTGGATGCCGCCGCCCGCGCTGCCGGCCTGCCGGACACCGAAGACCAAATCGGCGATATCGTGCTGGAAGACGACGTCTGGCTCGCCACCGGCGTCACGGTTTCGGCGGGCGTTCGCATTGGCCGTGGCACTGTGGTGGCTGCTGGCAGCGTCGTGACGTCAGACTTGCCTGCTGGCGTGTTGGCCGCCGGTGCCCCGGCCCGCGTGGTTCGCCAGCTTGCGCCGCAACCGACCCTTGTCAGCGTGGCCGCATGAACACCGCTAAAGCCGATCTCGTCGCGTTCGGTGAAGATTGGGGCCGACATCCCAGCTCGACACAGCATCTGATCAAGCGCATTGGCATTGATCGGCAGGTGCTGTGGGTCAACTCCATCGGCATGCGCCGCCCGCAGCTGACGGTGCGCGACATGCAGCGGGCACTTAGCAAAGTGTTTGCCGCACCCCCCACGGCAACAGCGCAAGCACCGGTCGAGGCTCCCCCTGCGGGCACCACCGTCACGTCGCCGCTCGCCATTTCCTGGCCCGGCAGCCGTGCCGCATTCGCCGCCAACCGCCGCTTGCTGCAACGCCAGATCAATGCCCGCATGACCGAACGAGGCATGACGCGCCCGGTGCTGTGGACCTCGCTGCCCACCGCGCTGCCGGTCGTCGGCACCCTCGGTGAGCGCGCGGTAGTCTATTACTGCGGCGATGATTTCGGGGCCCTCGCCGGCGTTGATCATGCGCCCGTGCTGGAGATGGAGCGCCGCCTCGTCGAAAAAGCCGATCTCGTGCTCGCCGCCAGTGACGTGCTGGCCGCCCGCTTTCCCGCCCACAAAACCCTGCACGTGCCGCACGGTGCCGATATCACCCTGTTCCAGTTGCCCGCGTCCCGTGCGCATGATTTGCCGACCGACAAACCGGTTGCCGGGTTTTACGGCAGCTTGTCGAGCTGGATCGACATCGAGCTGATGGCCACCGTTGCCGATCTCATGCCGCACTGGTGGTTTGTGTTCATCGGCAACGTCGAAACCGACGTGTCAGCACTGGCGGCCAAGCCGAACGTTCGGTTGCTCGGCAAACGTGCGCACAGCCAGCTTCCCGGTTATGCCCAGCACTGGAAAGCATCACTGCTGCCGTTCCGCGACAACGCCCAAATCCGCGCCTGCAATCCGCTGAAGTTGCGTGAGTACATGGCGGCTGGTCGGCCAATCGTCTCCACTGATTTTCCGGCGCTGCGGCCCTATCACGACCTGATCCATGTCGCCGCCGGTCCGCACAGCTTCGCCGCCGCTATCGCCGCCAGCACCCAAGAGCCAGACCGCGCTAAACAGCGCCAGCGGCGTGTGCAAGGCGAAACCTGGGAAGCCCGCGCCGCCCAAATCGAGCGCGCCCTCGAACAGCTGTGATTCAGGCCTATCGCATATGAATTTGCAACACGGATACATCGGCGATTGTTCTCCTCCTCCCCCTCAAGGGCTACGGCATGCACACAAGTGATTCGGCGCAACGAAAAACCAATAAATATCAGATGATTACACAAAATACAGACGGCTGTGTATTTATAAAAAATCTCCCCCTTCTCGTCATGGCCGCGAAGGCGGCCATCCACGACAACGGGACACGGACGCAGTGATGAAGCCAGCCCAGCTCGTCGCGCCAGTTGAATTTATCATTCAACACCATAGGGTTGAGGCTTGTCGTGGATGGCCGCCTCCGCGGCCATGACGAGAATGTGGGGATTTGGCCTCGCATTCGCTCGGCCAAATCCCGGTCGGCAGCGATACTGTGGCCAAGATGTGTGAATCCCGTAGCCCGCAAGGGGGAGGAGGAGAACAACCGCGAGGGTCTTACTCACGAGGGGGCTTAAGCGGAAGGGGAGAGCACAGAAATGAGTGGCCTTCGGCCGGACCAGGGCTCGCCCTGGACCCGCTCTACTTCCCTGGCAAGTTGACCAGCACGCCGGCGATGGCGTGTTGGGTTGCCAGCTTGGTGGCTAACCGGCCGCCCGGTGGTTGCTCGCCCGAGGCCCAGGCGCGGAATTGACGCCACAGATCGGTGACCAGCAGAAAGCCGCGCGGCTCGTGGCTCAGCGGCACCTCGTAGGGCGAATAGCTGAACTTGTATTCCAGGAACACCGACGTGCGGCCGAGGTTGATCTCCACCCCGCCGAGCACCTGGCCGACTAGTCCGGCGTACTGATACTCGTAGGTCCGTGCATTCTCGTCGCGAAAGCCGATCTCGGTGTGCGGCAGCGTGATGCCCGCGCCCGCGCCGACATACGGGCGGACCTTGGACCAGAACGCGGGCAGGCGGAACAGCCCGTTCCACATCAGCATGTTGTGGCCGTGGCTGAACTCCAGATGGCGGAACGTATCGCCGATTTTGCCTTTCGGCGGCAGCGTTTTGCCATCGCGCGTGCCGGTAAAAGCCGCTTCCTGCGCGCCGACGGCAATGGCCTTGGCATGGGTGAAATCCACCATCGTGCCGAAGCTCGCTTGCGGAGCGATTCGCTGCACGCGGATGCCATAGTAGATCGGGCTCTTGAACGGCATGCCGATCCAGTTGACATCCTTCACGGTCATATCCGTCGCGCGGGCCGGATCAGCGGTCGGCTTGGTGATCTTGACGTCGCTCGGGTGCGTGTACGTCACACCGCCATAGGCACCGATGCGCGTATCTTTCGACGCCAGGCGCGAGCGGAAATCGCCGGGCTTGCCTGTCGTCGGACTAGCGGCGGACTGGTCCCGGTCCGGCGATGATGCCGCCACATGTGTGTCCGGCCACGCCACGGAAACGGCCAGCGCTGCGAAGGCCGTTATGGCGACGACAGAGGCGGCGCGGTCCCATGCATTTTCTGACCAACGCGCGCTCGCACTCTCGGCTCTTTCGCCTCCTCCCCCTAGAGGGGGGAGGACAACGCTGGCTCGATTTTTGTATTTCACAAAAATCGAACTTTGCCAGCGTGAGGTGGGGGTGACTTGGCCTCCCCGAGTCGCGGAACCATACCCCCCACCCCGGCCCTCCCCCTCAAGGGGGGAGGGGGGGAGAATGACTGAGGGTTCAAGGGGCAAAGCATTGGTCGAGATCGTCATTTCCGCTTATGCCCCCTCCGCCAGCCAGAACGTCGGCTCGGTTGGAGCTAGTACGCCGCCGATCCGCAGGGCGTGGGTGCGGGTGGCGAGGCCCGTCTTGTCGTCGATTTCAACGGCCAATCCGGACACGGTGGCAGGTCCCAACGAGGGCTCAAACCGTTCGCGGGGAATGCGGGTGAGGAAGCGGTTGACCGGCTCGACGATATCCATGCCGAGCACGGACTGGTAGTCGCCGCACATGCCTGCGTCCGACATATAGGCGGTGCCGCCGGGCAGCACGCGCTCGTCTGCCGTCGGCGCATGCGTGTGGGTGCCGACCACCGCTGAGACGCGACCGTCCAAGAAGTGGCCGAGCGCCTGCTTCTCGCTGGTCGCTTCAGCGTGGAAATCAACGAAGATCGCGTCGGCTCCGTGCTTTAAGGCGCAGGCGGTGACTTCGTTGTCGATGGCGCGGAACGGGCAGTCGAGCTCGGTCATGTAGACGCGGCCCATGGCATTGATCACCAGCACTTCAGCCCCGGACTTGGCCTTGATCAGGCTGGCACCGCGCCCCGGCGTGCCCTTCGGAAAGTTCAGAGGGCGCACCAGCCGGTCGTGGCGCTGGATGAAGACGAGGCAGTCTTTCTGGTCGAAGGCGTGGTTGCCAAGCGTCACGCAGTCAGCCCCGGCCTCGACCAGTTCATCCAGGATCGCCTCGGTGATGCCAAAGCCGCCGGCTGAGTTTTCGCCATTGATGATGACGAAATCCAGGGCGAACCGGCGGCGCAGGCCCGGCAATGCCGACACGACCGCCTTGCGGCCCGCGCGACCGACGATATCGCCGAGGAACAGCAAACGCATGTCAAGTTTATCCGGTTGTGACTGCTTGGTGCGGCCCCGACGGGGTCAGCATCCAATCCAAGGGCTGGTCATAGTCAACATGCGGCACGGCGTCGAGCCGCTGCTGGTCAAATGCGACACCAACAGCGGTTATTCGCCTGCCGTTACGTGCTTCGGCGATGGTCCGATCATAGAACCCGCCGCCATAGCCGAGCCGGTGGCCGGTCGCGTCGAACGCCAGCAGTGGCACGAGCAGCAGGGTGGGCTCAACAGCTGCGGCGGTGGGCAATGGCTCGCGGATGCCCCAGGTGGTTGTGGCCAGTGCGTCACCCGGCAGGTAGCTGCGGAACCGCAGCGGCTTGGCCTTCCCCTGCATCACCGGCAACGCCAAATGGTGGCCGCGCTGGTTGAGGGCCAGCATCAGCGGCCCCAAGTCGATCTCGTCGCCGATGCTGAGAAAGCCCGCAATGGTTGGGCCCGGAGCGAGGCCAGAGAGCCACGCCGCGTGGGTGGCAAGGGCCGCGCTCAACGTCTGCCGCTGTTCTGGCGCGATCGCAGCGCGGCGGGTCTTGGCCAGGGTACGAGCAGCAGGTTTGTCGAGCATTGCCGGTTCCTTGAGCGCTTAAGCCAGCCGACCACCACGTGAACGGCCCTGCTGAGCCAGGGGAGTAAGTTCAATTCCCCGACGCGGAGAGGCGGCTATCAAGTGGCGTCGCGTTGGTGTGTTAACCATAGCGGAGCCCCCAACCGGCGTTTTTCCTAGCAAACATTGCGTACTGCTAAGCCAATGGCAAGTTTCCGGCCAGCAAGGGTGCCATTTTACGGCGATTTTTGTGAATTTGTCTGTTAACGTTGATTCCCTCTTGCCAGCGTGACGCTAGTTTGCTATGTTTTCTGTAGGCTGCAAGAAGCGTCGGGGTTTTCGCCCGCACCGGAAATCTGCAAGCCAAACCCCTGAAAACCTGAATTTATCCTGCCTGGCTGAGCAAGTCGCGGCCGCCTTCGGCTGTCCATTCGCGCGGCGCGCCTTCGAACAGGCGGCGGGGCCAGGTGACGCGGACGATGGCGCCGTGCTCAGGCTCAGCGCGGTTGGCCAGCGCCAGCGATGCGCCGGAGCGTTCGAGCAGGGTTTTGGCGATGAAGAAGCCGAGGCCGAGGCCAGTGGAATCGCCCGTCACCGTGCTATTGGCACCAGCCGGGCGGGTGGTGACATAGGGGTCGCCGAGGCTGTCCATGACGTCGGGTTTGAAGCCGGGTCCGTCGTCGGCGATGACCAGGGTGACCGTTTCGTCGTCCCAGCGGGCGGTGACGTCGACGCGGGACTTGGCGAACTCGACGGCGTTTTCGATCAGGTTGCCGACGCCGTAAATCAGGCCGGGTCGGCGCTCGCCAATGGGCTCGCGAGTGGGTTGGGGCAGGACCAAGATGTTGTCGTTTTTGGCAGGAGGCAGGGCGACGGCATCAACGGCGATTTTGATGGCATAAGCGCGGTGCGGGGCGACGGCCTCTTCGATCAGCTGGGTGATGGTCAGGCTGGCGTGCAGGGGGTCGCGCTCGGTCGGCTTGCTGGTGAGCTTCTGCATGATCTCCTTGCAGCGCAGGGCCTGGCTGCGCAGCAGGGCCAGATCATCCGCGAGGGCGTCAGCACGGACCATGGTGTCGCCCGTTGGGAAGGCGTGCTGCATCTCCTTGGTGACGAGCACGATGGTGGCGAGCGGGGTGCCGAGTTCGTGGGCGGCGGCGGCGGCAAGGCCGTCCATGGCGTGGAGCTTCTGTTCGCGGGCGAGCACGAGTTCAGTGGCGGCGAGGGCGGCGGACATCTCGCGGGCTTCTTTCGACAGCCGCCAACCGTAGAGCGCGATGAACGTCATACAGGCGGCAACCCCGGCGAGGATGCCGAACTTGTAGAGCCGTGGCAGCACCAGGGTCTCGCCGGTGGGCCAGGGCAGCGGCAGGTGGTTGCCGAGAATAACGCCAGCGGCACCCATGGCTAGAACGCCGAGGAAGATGGTGTTGCGTGGCGGCAGGTTGGCGGCGGAAACGGTGACGGGGGCCAGGATCAGCACGGTGAAGGGGTTTTCGATGCCGCCGGTCAAGTACAGTAGTGCCGCCAGCTGCAGCACGTCGTAGGCCAGCAGCACCGTGGCAAACGTGGCGCCAAGGCGGTGGCGGGCCGGATAGCGCACCCGCAGGAAGACGTTGAGCCAGGCCGACACCGAAATGAGCAGCAGGCACCAGCCGATCGGCAACGCGAAGCCAAAGCCGAAGAATACCACGATGACCGCGAGGAACTGGCCCAACACGGCGAACCAGCGCAGGCGAACCATCGTTTGCAAGCGCAAGCGACTTTCGGCGGCTGCCAGCGTGCCGCGGTCCGCAAATGTGCGGATGGTGGAGAAGCTGCGGGTGGCGGGTTTGTTGGGCGTTTGGGTGGTCGTCGTCACGGATCTGTCCGGCAGTTGATGATTTGTGCATCGCAGCAAGATAAATGTTGCGGTGCACAAAAATAGTTGTTAGCAAGTTGCGGCAACGGCCTGAAGGCGCGGTTCCTAGTCGTCGCACGTAACAACTTTACATCACAAGCTAACACGGACGTCGTAGCTTGCATCGCAATTTGAGCGCTGGCAGCCAATTCGTTTAGTATTGGCTCAGTTAGATTCGCAGAGGAACCGGAATGTCACCTCGCCTGATCGCCATCGCTGTCGCCAGCCTGCTGACCGGCGTGGTCGCGGGCTTGGCACTGTTTCCCAGTGCGGGACAGCGGCTGTTTGGCGGCAGCGCTGACGGGGGCGGCAAGGTGATGGGGCAGGCGCTGGTCGGTGGACCGTTCAGCCTGCTCGACACCAATGGCCGCCGCGTCACCGAAAAAGATTTCCTCGGGCGGCCCATGCTGGTGTTTTTTGGCTTCACTTTCTGCCCGGACATCTGTCCGTCCGGATTGCAAGTGATCGCGGCAGCGCTGGATCAACTTGGGCCGAAGGGGGAACGAATTGTGCCGGTGTTCGTTACCATCGACCCTGAGCGTGACGGCCCTGAACAGCTGAAATCGTATCTGGCTAGTTTTCACCCGCGTCTGGTGGGGCTGTCTGGCACGGTGGCTGAAATCACTGATGTGGCCAAAAAGTATCGTGTCTACTTCAAAAAAGTCAAAGATGAAAAATCGTCGGCAGATTATACCATGGACCATTCAACCATCATGTATTTGATGGATGCGAAAGGCCAATTCGTGGCACATTTTTCGCATGCAACTAGTGCAGATAAGTTGGCTGAAGGCTTAAGAAAACAGTTGTAGTGGCCTTCGACCTTTTACCAACTCGCGAATCAGTGCAAACTCGTTACACTAGCCTGTGCAATACTTGTGCATATGTTGTGTGAAAGTCGTGCAAAAGTAATAATGTCGCATGTGAACTGCAGATGAACCCGGCATTCAGACCGGAGACATTTCGTCAGGGTAACATGGGACATTCGGGACCAACCTACATAGGGGCCGACAACATGCTGTACCAGTGGTATGAAATGGGGCACGCTGCCGTGAGACCGGCGCGCGCAGTTGCTGATGTCGGGCGGTTTTTCTGGCAAAACCCGTTCAATCCGTTCATGCACACAACTGCCGGCCGCCACGCGGCGGCGGCATGTGAAGTGTTCGAGCGGACGACACGCCGCTACGAAAAGCCAACGTTCGGTCTGCCGACCACCACGGTTGATGGTGCCGAAGTGACCGTCAACGAACAGGTTGTCTGGGAACGTCCGTTCTGCAAGCTCGTGCACTTCAAGCGCAGCATTCCCGCCGCCCGCGCCGCTGCCGACCCACGCATCTTGCTGGTGGCGCCGATGTCCGGCCACTTTGCGACCTTGCTGCGCGGCACCGTTGAAACGCTGATGCCAAACCACGAAGTCTACATCACGGATTGGCAAGATGCCCGTGACGTGCCGAAATCCGAGGGGACGTTCGACCTCGAAGACTACATCGATATGATGCGCGACATGATCAGCCATTTCGGCGGTGACGTCCACGTGTTCGCTGTGTGCCAGCCGTCGGTTGCCGTTTTGGCGGCTGTTGCGTTGATGGAAGCCGCAAAAGACCCGAACGTTCCGCGCACGATGACGTTGGCTGGCGGCCCGGTCGATACGCGGGTCAGCCCGACCGCCGTCAACAAACTGGCGATGGAGCGCGGCACCAACTGGTTCCGTAGCAATGTCATCACCACCGTGCCGTGGCCGAACAAGGCGAGCGGCCGCAGCGTGTATCCGGGCTTCCTGCAGCTCACCGGCTTTATGACCATGAACCTTGACCGCCACATGAAGGCGCACAAGGACATGTTCAACCATCTGGTGCGCGGCGATGGTGACTCGGCTGAAAAGCATCGCGATTTCTACGATGAATATCTGGCGGTGATGGATTTAACCGAAGAATTCTTCCTGCAGACGATTGAGCGGGTGTTCGTTGAACATCAGCTGCCGAAGGGCGAAATGACCCATCGTGGTGTCAAAATCGACCTGAAGGCGATCAAGCGCGTTGGCCTGATGACAGTCGAAGGCGAGAAGGACGATATCACTGGTATCGGCCAATGCTCGGCGGCGCATGACCTGTGCACCAACATTCCGGCCGTCGATAAAGTGCACTTCGAGTGCCCGCAGGTTGGGCACTACGGCCTGTTCAACGGCTCGCGGTTCCGCTCCGAGATTGCGCCGCGCATTGCCGCGTTTGTGCGGGCACACGATCAGCGCAAGCCGTTGGCGTCAGTGCCGGCGGAAATGGCGGCGGCTGCTAAAACCCGCAAGGGTGGCAAGCGGACCCACAACGATGACTCGGCAGCCTTCACGTTTGCCGATCAACAGCCAGAAGTGACGGCGGGCTTTGCCGCCGCGATCTCGCAGGTGGCGAAAGTGGCCCTGATTGCTGAGCAG
Organism: Hyphomicrobiaceae bacterium; assembly: GCA_043718785.1. Taxonomy (GTDB): domain Bacteria; phylum Pseudomonadota; class Alphaproteobacteria; order Rhizobiales; family Hyphomicrobiaceae; genus JAYSVA01. The sequence goes on along the minus strand of JAYSVA010000047.1, from coordinate 517 downwards.
GCGCAGGTCACTCAGGTCCTGCAGGCTGCCCAGCTCGCCGAAATAGTGCAGTCTGTGCCATTGCCGGTACCTGTAGCGCTGCTGCCAGCTGACGTCGTGGGCGCCGATGGTTTGGTCAATTCGGCCCACACATTGCAGCAAATCTGGGCCTCAGCATTCGAGCAGTGGTCGAAGTTGGTGCCACTGTCGCCGGTGGCTGGACCCAAGATCGTGGCTGCTGAGTAAGCAAGGCGAAACTCGACAATGCAAAAAGCCCGGAACTAAGGTTCTGGGCTTTTTGCTGTTTGAGGGCATTGGTGCGACTGCGCCTGACCGACGGCATTTCCAGTTTTTCTCCTCCTCCCCCTTGAGGGGGGAGGACCGCACGGCTCGATTTTTGTACTTCACAAAAATCGAATTTGCCGTGCGAGGTGGGGGTGACTTCGGGCCACACCCGCCGCACGCGCCGCACGGAGACCACCCCCACCTCACGACGGCATCGCTTCGCGAAGCCATCGTTGTCCTCCCCCCTCAAGGG
>JAYSVA010000460.1:0-14598 GCA_043718785.1 Hyphomicrobiaceae bacterium | reverse complement strand
TGTTTACCGCTTAGCTACCCAGGTTGGGGGCTACCAGAGTCATCACCGTCTTGGGGCAATTTCCTGCCTTGAGGTGTGGCTTTTCCCCAACATATCGCCAAGTTGCCGCGACGTAACACACCTCCTGGTGCTTGGCCAGAGCGCATAAAACGCCCGACTTCCCGCCGCTTCAGTCCCTATCAAGGCCTATCAAGGGGATGAGCCCTGCCGAAACGGGTCTACGTTTGTGCGTGCCGCAGGTTGAGGTTGTGGCCGACGGGCTTCGGTGGCGCGAAGGGCGGCTGCACGTCGTTTGGCTTCTTCAGCCGCAGCGTTGGCATCAGCTTCCTGTGGTTGAGCAGGCGAGCCAATCGGCTCGGCCCCCACAGGGCCCGGTACCGCAGTGCCTAGCGAGCCGGCCGGAAGAGGCGTTGCCGCTGCTGGTAACGGTGCATCGGTGGTTGATTTGGCCGCTTCGGTGGCTTTCAACCGCTCGGTCTCAGTCATGTTGCGTTCGTCATCAAGAAGCCGCAGCCGCTCCAGCTCCGCAACGTCTCGCTCCATCTTGCGTACGGTGAGCTCCCGCGCCAACGACTGCATCGAAATCCTTTGTACGCCTAGTTCTGGTTCGCCTAGGTGACCCAGGTGCACGACAGATACACGCGGCCAACTTTGGTTCAACCCGGTGGCAAGATTAGATGTGGGGGCGAGGGGTTGGCCCGCTTGCTGGCCCGCGCTCTGGTTCGCGACGTCAATGCGCCACTCAATGTCATATTTGAGGTTTGTCAGATCAACGGTCGTCCGGTTTGTCGCCTGCCCGTCTGGAGTGGCGATCGCCATTGTCCCCAAATTAAGAGTGCCATCGGTTACGGAAATATCGATTTGTCGCTTGGCGACGGCGAACGATCCAGTGGCAGCGGCCAGCTGCAGTGCCCGCTCCAATGCTTCTGCGGTTAGATCGACTTTGCCAACCATAGCGCCATCGATCGTGGATTTCACTGTTGCCGGGGTGATGCCTGCTATTTTTGCATCAGTCAGTTCCATGACGCCGCTGCCCGTAAGTGTAGCAATGACGGCAGCGGGTGATGCCCCTTGGCCAGCGAGGGTTATCGAGGCATCGACGATGCCGCTTGATTGAGCACCAGTTTTCGTTGCGCGCGACGTTGCTGGAATTGCCAGAAGCTGCAGCTGGCTGCCGGTCAGTGTAATACTACCAGCAACAATTGAACCGGTTTTGGCTGGGGCCAGGGACCACTTCGATGTGAAGCGGCCGCCAGCAGCGATACCGTCAAGTGCCGTAATATCAACCCGGCCTTTGTCAATTTTTGCTTCGAGAATTGCGTTTGTGAGACCGATCCCCTTAGCTAACAGCAATTGTTTAGCTTCAATGCGCACTTGGCCATCAAATTTTTCCAGCCGCGCCGTATCGAACGGTACTTTCGACCATGCGATGTCATCGGCCCCTGTCTGCTTGACGCCACGTGGATCAAGCAACAGCCCAAGCAGCCGCAGTATCGAAGCATCTTGGGTGCTCAGATTTGCAACCAGCCGCTGCCGACCAGTGGTGCTGGCTGACGAAAGCGTCACATCACCTAACAGGGCTGCGCCATTGAGTGTCAGCCCGCGAGATGCCACGCGAATACTGCCATCTTTGACAAAAAGGTCGGCGCTGCCGTCAACGACCACATTGGCTAAGCTGGCATTGCGGCCAAGCCCGGCTTGCGCAACAGCGCGCTCAAGATCACCAGCCGTAATGCGAATTTCGCCATCGGCACTAAACTGTCCGCCAGGCGGCAGTGAAGCGCGTCCCGCGAATGACCAATCAATACCATCATCGTTGAAGCGGATATCGCCCAGGATATCGTGGATAGAGCGACCGACAATCTTGGCACTCAGGCGTCCTTGTCCGAAAAGGTCGGTTTTTGTTGCCGGTGGGTCTCCGCTGGGCAGCATCGTGCCAACTGCGAACTCATCGAGTTTCAAAAGTTCAACTAGTCGAGGAAAATCGGGACCGTCGAGTGTCACGGTTGCGTCAAGTGGGGCGTTACGCCAGTTCTCCAGGCCGCCGTCCAGGCGCAGCACAGCCATGAGGCGGCGGCCCAGCAAAGCCCCGTCGAGGGTCAAGTCAACTGCCGTCGGTGGGGCATTGGCCGAAGCTCCAGGAGGCGAATAAACTGACGCTGTGTTCGGGGAGCTGGCAGTCAACGGCGCGGCGGAAGTATTGCGGCTATTGCCAAACCGTGCCGTCCAGGCGATGCGAGCAGGTGCCAGCAATCGCGCCTGCTCGGCTCCACCAATTGTATCGGTTTGTAGGCCCAGCAAGGTCATCAGCTGGGTGACGGCAGAGCCATCTTGGGCAGTAACCCAGCCACGCATCGCTCCGGTTGGTTGGCTGTTGAGATCGCTGATTTCGCCTTCCGCCTCGACGTCAAGTCCGGATCCGGCCTGACCGGTAGCGGTTTGACCGGCTGCGCTTTGGAAGCGAAGGCCTGACAGCGACAACCGGCCGTCGGTCATGGCAGCTGCGATTGTCACGTCACGCAGGTCCTGGCTACCGTCGATCAATCGACCGACCCGGACTTGTACATTCAGATCGCCTGCTGCTGGATCAAGCCAGCTCTGCAGAAAATTCGGTACGGCTGTCGCTGTTGGGGCGCTGCCTGCCGCGTCCTTTGGTTTATGCAACATATGGCGCCAAGCGCGGAAATCTAATGAGCCGGGCGCTAGGTTCGACAAATCGATGGTGCTGCCTTCGAGTTTGATGTCAACCCGGCGCCGTTTCGACCAGTCATCCTGGAACGATCCCCCGACCAGGGTGCCTGCAAGGTCGGCCGTAATATCGCGGAAGGAAACTGACTGGGCCGTAGTGACCAGCATTGAACGAAGTGAAAATGCGCCATCGTTGCGGGCGTCGGCCCCTGCAGCGGTCACGCCAGCCCAGCTAAGAAACCTGCCCAAGTTGGCGCCGCGCAATACCACGTCGCCCTCAAATGCTGCCGGGTTGGCAGCTGACGGGAACAGGCCCGTGGCTTCGACACGGGTGCTGCCTGGGAAGGCCGCTTTGAACTCTTTGAGGCGCAGTTCATCGCCGCTGCGCTCCAAACCAAATCGGACGCTATTGACTGTATCACCGGCGAGACTGACGGCATCGGCGGCGATCGTGACGCGGGCAGGCATTGTCGATGGCATCACGCCCACTAAACCCACCGACATCTGACGGAGTATCGCCAGTGGCAAGGGGTTGCCGCCGGCTGTAACTTTGCTGGTGGCCGGAGCAGTGCCTGAGACGGCGGCGGGCGTCAGTCCCAGGATTCGGTCTATGTCGAGCCAGCGGGATGTTAGGTTAGCGTTTAGGCCACGTTCGCCAGTGAAGCGGGCGGAAATAGACCCCGTTACTGACTGCGGTTTGCCACTGTCCTGGTCGAACGCAACGCTGATATCGTTCAACTGAATACCCTCGGCATCCCCTTTGACCTGTGCAGTCAATTCAAGCGGCACAGGCGAAGCCCCTGTAACTGCTGCTGGAGGGGCCGTGCCAGCTTTGATTGCATCGGCAATCCGCAAGCTGCCTGTAAGTTCGCCATCGAATTTTGGCTTGGTTGCCCAGTCAGCAATTCGTCCATCGAACATATAGGCGTTGCCGGTCTTCGGCACGGCAACATTCAGTTTAAAGCGCGTGGTGCCATCTGCTTCCGGGGCTGCAGTCGACAGGCGGATGGCGCGGGCTTCGTCGTTCCAGTTGGCCTGGCCGCGAAACCGGAATGGTCCGGTGAGCGCGGACGCAGTGACTTCGCCGCCGATCGAGTCAACGCGTGCCAACTCGACGCCGTCTGCACCATCAATTGACAGTGCGCCGTCGCTCAGGCTGACGGATTGCAGTGCCACATCGCCGAGGACGAACGGCAGCGATCCACTGTTCAGCGTGAAGGTCTGCCAGTTGCCACCGCCCTCGGCATTCAAGCGCAACTTTAGAATTGGCCGTTGTAGTTCGATACGGTTGGCCTCAAGCGTGCCGCGCAATAGAGCGCCGGGTGCCAGCCACAGTGTGAAATCATCAGCGCGGAAGAATGGTTCGCCCGTGACGCCGTCAGCGTCGCTCAGGCGGACTTTTTCAAATCGAACGAATGGTGTGGGTAGAATGCGCAGATTGACCCGCCCGGCGACACGCACTTCGCGGCCCAAAATGCGCGAAGCTGTTTCCTCGAACGCACCGCGATAGCCGTTCCAATCAACGAAATGCGGCACGGCAAACAGGGCGCATAGTAGCACCACCAGCAGCCCGCCGACCCATAGAAGGAAGTTGTTCATACGATCCCGCGACGCTCTCGCCTCCGTCGACGCAAGATCGACGTTCAACATGCTAAACGCGCACCGTTTAGTCGTTAAGCACGGGGCACGGTTGATCGCAACGGCTCTCGGGGTCTGAGGTGTGAGCAAACGAGACGCTGCGTGGCTTGCTTATAGTAGGTGTTGATGGCAATAAATTGCTAACTCGGACAAAGCCGATGATCTGCCAGCGTTTTTTGGCATGATCGCTTTGTCGATCCCGGAGGCGTCGGCCCTATCAATGTGCCCGGGGACAACTGTTGCGCCAAATTGACGTTAGTTGCTCGCCACAATCCAGCGGCGCGCATAACCGACGAAACCGTGAGTAACCGCCAATCAACTGTTGGCATCTCGGCCTCACCCCGTTGTTGCCACAACTTGGATGGTATTTATCGCTGATGACCCAAGCGAATCGCAAACCGCCGTTTTCCACTGACGCCACTCCTGCTTTGGAGCTTGCGCCGCCAGCTCCGCCACGTGGCTCGATATCGTCGCGCGCCATTGGCCGCTCTAGCGACGTTGTGCCGAGTGGAGGTGCGACGTATCTCGCGGGTCTCAATCCGGAGCAGAGACAGGCGGTGGAGACGCTGGACGGACCGCTGCTAGTGCTGGCGGGTGCAGGCACCGGCAAAACCAAGGTGCTGACATCGCGCATTGCTCACATAATGGCGTCGAAGCGAGCGTTTCCGAGCCAGATCCTAGCGGTGACGTTCACCAACAAAGCCGCGCGCGAGATGAAGCACCGCATCGGCACGCTGGTCGGCGAAGCAGTCGAGGGCATGCCGTGGCTCGGCACGTTCCACTCCATCGGTGTTAAAATTCTGCGCAAGCACCACGAGCTGGTCGGCCTGAAATCTGGCTTTACCATCCTCGACATGGACGACAGCCTGCGTCTGATGAAGCAGGTGATCGAGGCCGCCGGTATCGACAAAGAGCGCTGGCCTGCCCGCCAGCTTGCCGCCCTGATCGATGATTGGAAAAACCGTGGCCTGACGCCCGATAAGGTGCCCGCCAACGAAGCCTCGAATTTCGGCGGGGCCAAGGGGCGTGAACTCTATGCCGCCTATCAGAAGCGCCTGAAGGAGCTGAACGCCTGTGATTTCGGCGATCTGCTGCTTGAAGGGCTGCGGTTGTTCCTGGAAAATCCGGACGTGCTGGCCGAATATCACGCCCGCTTCCGCTTCATCCTGGTAGATGAGTATCAGGACACTAACGTCGTGCAATACCTGTGGTTGCGGCTGCTGGCCCAGGGCTCGCCCAACATCTGTTGCGTCGGTGACGATGATCAGTCGATCTACGGCTGGCGCGGCGCTGAGGTGGAAAACATCCTGCGCTTCGAAAAAGATTTCCCAGGTGCAGTCGTTATCAAACTGGAGCGCAATTACCGCTCCACCGGGCATATCCTTGCGACGGCGTCCAACATCATCGCCCAAAACAAAGGGCGGCACGGGAAGACCCTGTTCACCGATGATAATCTTGGTGAGAAGGTCACCGTCACTGGCGTCTGGGACGATGAAGAAGAAGCGCGTGTTATCGGTTCGGACATCGAGGCGTTCGCTAAGGATGGTCACAAACTCAACAACATAGCGATTTTGGTGCGCGCCTCGTTCCAGATGCGCTCAATCGAAGACCGCTTCGTCACGCTCGGTCTGCCGTATCGCGTCATTGGCGGCCCGCGCTTCTATGAGCGACAGGAAATCAAGGACGCGATTGCCTATCTGGAGGTGGTCGCCAATCCGGCCAACGATCTGAAGTTCGAGCGCATCGTCAATGTGCCGAAGCGCGGCCTGGGCGACACCACCGTCAAGCGCATCCATGAGCTCGGTCGCGCTAGCGACGTGCCGATGTTCCAGGCGGCGCGGATGATGTGCGAGAGTGACGAGTTGACCGGCAAGACCCGGCGCTCGTTGCATGATCTGATCCGCCAGTTCGAGCAATGGCGGCACAAGTCGCTAGAGATGAAGCACACCGAACTGGCCGAGCTGATCCTCGATGAGAGCGGCTACACAGCGATGTGGCAGGCCGACAAAAGCCCGCAAGCGCAGGCCCGGCTGGAGAACTTGAAGGAACTGCTGCGCTTCATGCACCAGTTCGAAAATCTAGCCGGGTTCCTCGAGCACGTATCGTTGGTCATGGACGTCGACAACGGCGACGACGGTGACCGCGTTTCGCTGATGACCATGCACGCGGCCAAGGGGCTGGAATTCGACACGGTGTTCCTGCCCGGCTGGGAAGAAGGCTTGTTCCCGAGCCAGCGGTCGATGGACGAGAGCGGCCTCAAGGGGCTTGAGGAAGAGCGGCGACTGGCCTACGTCGGCATTACCCGGGCGAAGCTGCGCTCGAAAATCTCGTTCGCCCAGAACCGGCGTAACCGCGGGCTGTTCTCAGCAGCCATTCCATCACGATTCGTTGATGAGCTGCCGGAAGAGAACGTCGAAGTGGTTGAGGCCAAAAGCCCGTTCGGCGGGGCCTACCAGAACTTCGGTGGCAACTACGGCGGCGGTGCTGTCGGTGGTAGCCATGGCGGTGGGCGCACCAGTCGGTTCGATCACGCGCCGCAACAGGTGCCGTTCAGTGCTGGTTATCAGACGCCGGGCTGGCAGCGGGCGCAGCAGAACTGGAGCAAGGATGCGGCCTCGAAAGCGGCAGCGACGAAACAGGGCACCAGGACGCCCGGTCGCTCCCGCTTGATCGAAGGTGAGTTGGCGGCGTCGTCGTCTGCATCTGGGGGCGGATTTGCTCTGGGTGAGCGGGTGTTCCATCAGAAGTTCGGCTATGGCCGCGTGACCGAGGTGGAGGGCAACAAATTAACCGTAGAATTCGAAAAATCTGGTTCCAAGAAGGTGGTCGACAGTTTTGTGGAGAAGCACTAGGTGAGAAATTTTTAGTCAGTCAGCGTCTTTGTTTTGACTGGATCACTAGTTTACATACGGTGGTGCATGTTTTGCGGGATCATTAAAAAATGTTGTTTCATTATAAAAATCAAACACATAGGTGTTTTAACCAAGATATCATATTAACTATGTTTTAGTAAATTTGTCCCTTTGGCGCTGTTCCCTGACTATTGAGCGGGGGTGAGGCGTCGCCGACAGGGCTGGGAGCTCGGGGGGCGTCACAAAGCACTTTCTGTAAGTGCGGTAAACGACGCTCTGGAGTTTTAACCATGTCCCTTATCCATATTCGTGCCGGTGTCCGTGCTTTTTGCGCCAGTGCGGTTGTTGCTATAGGCTTGACCATCCCAACCGCCAGCCAAGCGCAGAATGATGGCTCACTCGACGCCATGATGCGCAGCTCGCGTGGCCCAAGCGCAGCTGAGCGTAGTGAAGCGCCACGTGCTGCCCGCAAAGCCCGTAGCGCCCGCGAAGCTGTCTCGCGTCCGGCACCACAGCGGGCTCGCCGCACTAGCGGTGTGCAGGTCGCAAGCCTCGGCGGTGGCGGTTATTCCGCGCCGAAACCACGCAGCCTCGGCGGCGGCGGTGGCATCAACTGGATTGCAAGCTCAAGCTGCTTGAACGGCACCCTGCGCGGCGTCGTTTCGCACGTGGCGTCCTACTTTGGCTCGGTCACAGTCAACTCAACCTGCCGCAGCCATGGCCGTAACCGCAGCGTCGGCGGCGCCCCGAAATCTCACCATCTGACCGGCGATGCCGTGGACTTCCGCGTGCATGGCAACGTTTCAGGCGCGGTCGCTTATCTCAGCGGCCGCAGCGGCGGTTATAAGCACATGGGCGGCGGACTATTCCATGTCGATACCGGCCCGACCCGCCGCTTCTGAATACTCTAAATCTTGGGTTGAATAGGACAACGGCGGGCGCAAGCTCGCCGTTGTTGCGTTGCAGGATAGATTTGCACATATTTGCGGACACTGCCGCCGATACGACAAAACTGCTACTTCGCATTTGCAGCATTTATCTGTGGGCCACATGTCCTGCGCCCTTAGTTCTGTTCGTTTCGCTGCGCATTATTGCGCTTTGCAATTCGCGGTTCTTGAAGTGGTTTCCGTCAGGAAGCTGATTTCATGACGAGCGGGTGAAGGTGGTCCTTTGATGCGGAGAAACGATCAGTGTCTTTCATTCCTCTGATGCGCCCAGGTGCGTATCCAAAGCTACGCGCTGGGCTGAGCTTTTGCGCATTTCTCACGGTCACAGCGACGACGGCCAAATCAGACCCGAACGAGCAGTTCTTCAAATTCAACGAAACTGCGGCTCGGCCCGAAGGCGCTGTGCGCACATTTCCTTCGGTGCAGCAGTTTCGGCGTGGTCGCAGCAATCTTGGTGCTCCTGTAAGCGAGCCCGAGCCACCAAAAAGCCTTTCCGGTGGCACAAACATCACCTGGAACGCTAGTGCGGGCTGCCTCAATGGCCGCTTGCGTGAAGTGCTTGCTGAAGTCGCCACCAATTTTGGGGCGATTACGGTCAATTCAACGTGCCGCAGCCACGGCCACAACGCCACAATAGGTGGTGCCACGCACTCCTACCACCTAGACGGCAACGCCGTGGACTTTCGAGCGCATGGCAATGTGGCGGCCATCGTTGCTTACCTGAGTGCGAACGTCGGTGGCTTTAAGCACTCTGGCGGTGGGCTGTTCCACATCGACACGGGCCCACGCCGTCCGATGCACTAAACGTAGAACAGTTTTGCGCACCGTATCAGCGACGCGGGTATCTTCGTGCGCCGCTCTTCCCCCTCGAACGGGCCTTGTGCTAGCGTGACGCCAACCGGCGATGACGCCGGATGGCCTGATGGGGGAGAAGTCGATGACCTTGCAAGTATGGCGTGCGCCGCTATTCAGTGCGGCGCTTTTTTGTGCTGGAGCCCTTCTGCCCGCCGCGGTGATGGCGCAGGACATCAAAATTGGCCTCGCGGCGGAACCATCGGCGATGGATCCGCACTATCACAACCTGACACCGAACAACGGCTTGCTTGGCAATCTGTTTGACCGGCTGGTCGAGTTCAACGAGAAAGACGAGCTGGTTCCGGTGCTCGCCGAGTCCTGGAAGGCCGTCGACGACAAGACTTGGGAGTTCAAGCTCCGCAAGGGAGTCAAATGGCATGACGGAACGCCTTTCACTGCCGACGATGTCGTCTTCACGCTTGAACGCGCGCCGAGTGTGCCAAACAGCCCATCCAGTTTTGCGTCGTCGATCAAAGGCAAAACGGTCAAGAAAATTGACGACCACACGATCCAGCTGTCGACTGCGAACCCGCATCCGCTGATGGCGCATGACATGCAGAGCATCATGATCGTGTCAAAGAAGGTCGGCGAAGGCGCCAAAACCGAAGACTACAACTCCGGCAAAGCCGCCATCGGCACCGGCCCCTTCAAGTTTGGAGCGTTCGTGCCGGGTGATCGCATCGAGATGGTGCGGAACGAGGATTACTGGGGGGCCAAATCGCCTTGGGCGAAGGCGATCTTCAAGCCGATCAAATCCGGTCCGTCCCGCGTTGCAGCCCTTCTGGCGGGCGACGTTGATGTGATCGAAGATGTGCCGACGCCGGACGTTGAGCGCCTGAAGAAGGACGCAAAAGTTTCGATCTCACAGGTCACGTCACGCCGCGTGATCTACTTCCACATGGACCAGTTCCGCGATGAGACACCGTTCATCACGGCGAAGGATGGCAGCAAGATCAAGAATCCGCTGAAGGACCTAAAAGTCCGTCAGGCGCTCTCGAAAGCGATCAACCGCGATGCCATCGTTAGCCGCGTGATGGAAGGTGTGGCGATCCCTGCCGGTCAGTTGATGGCCGAACAGTTCGCGGGCGTCTCGAAGAAGCTGAAGCCTACCGCCTACGACCCAGAAGGCGCGAAGAAGCTGCTAGCAGAGGCCGGGTTCCCGAACGGTTTCAAGATGACCATCCACGGTCCGAACGGGCGCTACGTCAACGATGTCAAGATTGCAGAAGCTGCAGCGCAGATGTTCACTCGCATCGGCGTTGAAACCACCATCGAGATGCTGCCACCGGCGACGTTCTTCACGCGCGCCTCGGCAGGTGCAGCGGGCCAACCGGAGTTCTCGTTCATCCTGGTCGGCTGGAGTGCTGACACCGGCGAAAACTCCAGCGCCATCAAGCCGCTGCTCGGCACGTTCGATAAGGACAAGGGCACCGGTACTGCCAATCGCGGTCGTTATTCCAACCCGGCGGTCGATAGGCTGGTGGACGACGCGTTGGCAACCGTCGACAACGCCAAGCGCAACGCCATGCTCGGCGAGGCTACCGACTTGGCCATTGCTGACGTCGGGCTGATCCCATCGCACTTCCAGATCACCACCTGGGCCACCCGTAAGGGCGTGAAAATCCTCGCCCGCCCGAGTGAGTACACAGTGCTCTCCGGCGTGACGAAGGAGTGATGACTAACCGTGCCAACCAAACATCTCGTCCCGACGGACATCAGCGATCTTTACGAAGTCCATGAATGGCGAAACGCCGCCGGTGTGTTGAGCACCTCCCATCCCAAGGAATGGGAGGATGTGCTTGCCACACTGCGTGCTTTCAGGTTGCTGCGAAGTGAAGTCATGACGCCTGGAGGCAGCAAGTCGAAGATTGCTTCAAGGTTCGATGCCGTTCTCATCCAGCGTGGGTGGATTGAGAAACAATTCAAAACTGCCATCGTGCTGGATGATCAACGTCTTGATTCTCCAACACATAAAATAGATTGCTACAAAGATCATGTGGCGTTGGAGGTTGAGTGGAACAATAAGGACCCATTTTTTGATCGCGACTTGAATAATTTTCGCCTTTTGTTCGATCTTCGTGCTATTGAAGTCGGTGTCATAATCACACGCTGCTCTGAGTTGCAATCTATCTTCAATGAATTAGGGCGGGGGTCCAGTTACGGTCAATCAACGACCCACATGGATAAGTTGTTACCAAGGATTAACGGCGGAGCGGGTGGAGGATGCCCTGTTTTAGTTTTTGGAATCAGTAAGAAGCTGTATGTCGAAGACGAAGTTCCCCACAAAATCGTGGTGGCTTCCGATGAGGGTGAAAATGAAGAGTGATCCACTGACGAAACCGTTTGACGAACTCGGGAAAAAAAAATTTGGCACCATTCTGGCTGATCCACCTTGGCAGTTCCAGAACCGAACCGGCAAGATGGCACCGGAGCATCGGCGGTTGTCGCGTTACGGCACCATGGAGCTCGATGATGTCTTGGCGCTTCCCGTCCAGGATGTAGCCGAGTCCCGCTCTCATCTCTATCTATGGGTACCCAACGCACTGCTGCCTGAAGGTTTGGCGGTTATGAAAGCTTGGGGGTTCCAGTATAAGAGTAATATTGTTTGGCATAAAATCCGAAAGGATGGTGGGCCTGACGGCCGAGGAGTAGGATTTTATTTTAGAAATACTACAGAGTTGGTACTTTTTGGTGTACGTGGGAGAGATGTCAGAACTTTGCCTCCCGGTCGTCGGCAGGTGAATATTGTCAAGACAATGAAGCGTGAACATTCTAGAAAACCGGACGAACTATATGACTTGGTAGAAGCATGTAGTTGGGGGCCATTTCTTGAGTTGTTTGCTCGTGGTTCTCGCCCGGGTTGGACAGGTTGGGGTGATCAGGCAGGCGACTATGTTCCAAGTTGGCCGACCTACAGTAATCATTCTCAGGCTGAAGCGATGCCGTTGGCCGAACCGAGGCAAGCTGAAAGTTTGAAGATTCTTCCACTTCGTAAGAAGGCTGCCAAAGTGGTGGAGAAGCAAACTGCGTTTAATTTGCTTCCAGCTCGGCGCACCGCCTAAATTTTACAACCGCGCGGTCACGCCGCCGTCGACATACAACACGTGCCCGGAAACGAAGCTTGAGGCGTCGGAGGCCAGGAACACGGCGGCCCCGACCAGTTCATCGACTTGGCCCCAGCGGCCCAATGGTGTGCGGTCGCACAGCCAGCCGGAGAATTTCTCATCGGCGACCAGGGCTTTGTTGAGTTCAGTGGCGAAATAGCCAGGTCCCAAGCCGTTGACGCGGATGCCGTGGCGGCCCCAGTCGATGGCCATGCCTTTGGTCAGCATTTTGACAGCACCTTTGGATGCCGTGTAGGGCGCAATCGTTGGCCGCCCCAGTTCGCTCTGCACCGAGCAGATGTTGATCATGCTGCCCTTTTTGCGCGGGATCATACGTTTGGCGACGGCCTTGGCGACATAGAACACGCTGTCCAGATTGGTCCGCATCAGCTCGGACCAAGTCTCGTCCGGGAAATCCTCAAGCGTCATCCGGCGCTGAATACCCGCGTTGTTGATCAGAATATCAATCGGCCCGATCTCCGCTTCGATGCGGGCGACGGCAGCCTCGACCGCCTTCGAATCCGTAACGTCGAATGCCATCTCGGCGACATCCAAGCCCTGCGCCTTTAGAGGGCCAGCCGCCGCTGCAACCCGCCCAGCATCGCGACCGTTGAGCACGACACTGGCTCCGGCCTTTGCCAGTCCCTCGGCCAGCGCCAAGCCAATGCCGCCCGATGATCCGGTGATCAACGCCCGGCGTCCCGTCAGTTTGAATAGGTCGAGGCTCATCGGTGCGCTCCTTTAAGTGTTTCCGGGCGTTGCGTCGGTGCTGAACATGCGTAATGTGGCCCGCAATCGCTACACCAGCTTGCTGCAGGAGCCAACATGCTGAACTTATGGCGCGCCGTCGTTCTTCATGCGGCCAAGGATTTGCGGGTCGAAACGTTCGCCACGCCGGAAATCAAGGCCGGCGAGGTGCGTGTCGCCATGGAGGTCGGCGGCATCTGCGGCTCCGACCTGCACTACTACCAAGATGGCGGCTTCGGCGTTATCCGCCTGAAGGAGCCGATGGTGCTTGGCCACGAAGTGGCGGGCCGCATCGCCGCTGTGGGAGCGGGCGTGGGCACCCTGGCTGTCGGAGATCGCGTTGCCGTCAGCCCGAGCCGTCCATGCGGTGGGTGCAAGTACTGCCAGCAGGGACAGCAGCAGCATTGCCTCGATATGCGGTTCTACGGCAGTGCGATGCGCTTTCCCCACATCCAGGGCGCGTTCCGCGAGCAACTCGTCGCTGATGCCAGCCAGTGCCACAAACTCGCCCCCGGTCTCACCGCCGCCGAAGGCGCGATGGCCGAACCGCTCGCCGTTTGCCTGCACGCCGGGCGACGCGCTGGGCCGCTGCTTGGCCGCCGCGTGCTGATCACTGGCGCGGGCCCCATCGGCGTGCTGGCGAGCCTCGTTGCCCGCCGCGCCGGTGCAGCCGAAATCATTATCACGGACGTCGCCGATACGCCGCTGGCGTTGGCCAAGAAGCTCGGCTGCGACCAGACTATCAACGTCGCCAAACACCCGGATGGCCTGCAGGCGTTCGCCAAGGACAAAGGCTCGTTCGACGTGATGTTCGAGGCGTCCGGCAACGAGCGTGCATTGGTCGGTGCGTTCGACGCGCTGCGTCCCGGCGCGATCATCGTCCAGCTCGGCATTGGCGGCACCTTTACCCTACCGATCAACACCCTCGTTGCCAAAGAGTTCGAATTGCGCGGCACCTTCCGCTTCCATGAAGAATTCGCCCTCGCCGTGCAGCTGATGGGCGCTGGCCTGATCGACGTCAAGCCGCTGGTCACCGCCACCCTGCCCTTCGCCCAAGCGACCGAAGCCTTCGAGCTAGCGGCGGATAAGAGCCGGTCCGTGAAGGTTCAACTGGCGTTTGGGTGAGGGGGTGCAGCTTCAAGCAGTGTGGTTGGACATGGCGATGATCCGTAGGGCGCAATAGCCCTCTTGCGTATTGCGCCGCGCCACTTGCTCAGTCATCGGCGGGACATCCCATATCGCCGTGCAATAGTCGTTGTTGATCGAGTCAATCAAAGTAGTTCTGCCGACCGCAGACAACCCGAAAGAGCATCGCCCAGTCGCGGCGGAATACGCAAACGGGCTATTCCGCCCTACGGATTGGCCTGCTTGCCCGGCATTGCCTTCACTACCGCCGCGCAGTCTGGCGTTAGCTTGGCCTCATTCGCCTTGAGGCAGGCGAGTTTGCGGCCGCCACCGCGTTCGACGTCGGCGCACAGCGCCTTGCTGTCGGCGCGGCAGACGGCCATTTTGCCTTTACCGCCCTTGCCGCCTTTTCCGCCTTCGGCGCGTTTTGCGGCGCGGTCAGCGGCCTTACCTGAGCGAGCCGTCTCAACGGCGGTGATCGCGGACTGGCACTCCGGCGAGGCTTTAGCGCGGTTCTCGATCAGGCAGGCGAGTTTTTGGCCTTTGCCGCGTTCGACTGTGCCGCATAGGGTTTGCATGTCGGCGCGGCATGCGCCCATCGCAGCACGGCCTTCGCGACGTTCGCTGCTTTGACGGCCGTCA
>JAYSVA010000459.1:0-5903 GCA_043718785.1 Hyphomicrobiaceae bacterium | reverse complement strand
GACCCTTTGATGGTCCTTTGGGTGGCCCCTGACCAGGGATTTTCGCAGTCATTTATTTAGGCACCTTGGATCAGCGACGTCCTAAAATTGGGGTGGTCCGGGCAGGTTCAACATGTGGCGATCATCAAAGCACGTTTTGCGCTGAAAGCCCCAAATTACGCGCTCATTTGCTCAGGAAGTATGTTGTGTGAGCATAGCACACATGCTTAGTTGTGCGGCGAGTATGACGGCGAGGGTGCGACACACTGGACTTAGCGAAGGCGTGACACTGGTCCTACGGCCGCCATCTCGTCAACTCGTAGCCTCGATTTACCACTATGTTTTGCATGCGCCCCGGTGGGGCCAAGTTTCAAGTAAACAGGGAGGAACTCGATGAAATTCCAAGCATGGCTGGCCGTACCGTTGGCACTGGGACTTAGCACCACCAGCGTCTTTGCGCAGGCAAAGGAAGTAACGATCGCGCATCAAGACATGATCGTGCCGTTCCGCGTGCAGCAGGCCGCTGGTGCGGTCGAGAAGGCCACGGGTTACAAAATCAACTGGAAGTTGTTCGGCGGTGGCGGCGACGTCATCAAGGCGATGGCATCAGGTGAAGTGCCCATCGGCGAAGTCGGCTCTTCGCCAGCAACCGCTGCAGCGGCCACCGGCATGGACGTGCAGGTCGTCTGGATCATCGACGACATCAACGATGCTGAGCAGCTGATTGTGTCGGCCAAGTCTGGCATCAAAAAGCTTGCTGATCTCAAAGGCAAAAAGATCGCCACCCCGCTGGCATCGACCGCGCATTATCAGTTGATGTTCGCACTCAGCAAAGCTGGCATGACCTCGAAAGACGTGCAGATCGTCAACATGCGGCCGCCAGAAATTCTCGCAGCCTGGGAGCGTGGCGACATCGATGGTGCCTTCATCTGGGACCCGGTGATGTCGAAGCTGCGTGCCGCCGGTGGCACGTCGATCCTGAAGTCGTCGGATGTGGCGAAGCAGGGCGCACCAACGTTTGACGCGCTGATGGTCAACAAAGCCTGGGCCGACAAGAACAAAGAGTTCGTCACCGCTCTGGTCAAGGAAATGGCCAAGGCTGACGCTGCGTACAAGGCAGGAGCCGCCAAATACACCGCTGACTCGGATCTGGTCAAAACCATCGCCAAAGTCGTCGGTGCTAACGCCGCAGACGTGCCAGCAGCGCTGAAGGACTACGGCTTCCCGACCGCTGCTGACCAAGCATCGGCGAAGTGGCTCGGTGGTGGCAAGGACAGTGGCGTTGCCAAAGCCATGGCCAACACCGCAACGTTCCTCAAGGAACAGGGCCGCATCACGGAAATCCCTGCTGATTTCAGCAAGTTCGTGAACCCAGAGTACGCAGCTGCCGCAGCGAAGTAAGACCCACGACGACCACGAGGGCCCGATCCGTCACAACGATTGATCGGGCCTTTTTTGTATCTGCATGCCCCTTAAAATCTGCTGATGCCGAGGTGATGACGTGTCCACTGTTCAGACAGCGCTCCATCCTGCACAAGATAAGCGATCCGCCAAATCGACGTTGGTGATTGAAAACCTGTCGGTGCGCTATGCCACCCGTGATGGCAGCGTCGAGGCGCTGTCCCGCATCAATCTGACAATGGAAAACGGCGATTTCGTCGTCGCGGTCGGGGCGTCCGGTTGCGGCAAGACCACGTTGCTGTCGGTAATGGCGGGCTTCCTTGAAGCGACCGACGGCAAGGTGCTGCTCGACGGCAAGCCGGTGGAAGGGCCGGGAGCGGATCGCGGCGTCGTGTTCCAGCGCCACGCGCTGATGCCATGGCTATCGGTGATCGATAACGTTGCGTTCGGGCTGAAGATGCGCGGCATCGACCGGGGTGCACGCCACGAGGTTGCCCGCGAAAAACTCAAGTTGGTCGGCCTGCAGGATTTCGAAGGCAAGATGATCTACGAGCTGTCCGGCGGCATGCAGCAGCGCGTCGGCATTGCCCGGGCGCTCGCTTCGGACCCAGAAGCGCTGCTGATGGACGAGCCGCTTGGCGCCCTCGATGCGTTGACCCGCGAAACCGTGCAGGAGCTGATCCTGGATGTCTGGCACCGCACTGGCAAGATGATCTTCTTCATCACCCACTCGGTCGAGGAGGCGCTGTTCCTCGCCACTCGGCTGATCGTGATGACACCGCGTCCCGGCAAGATTGAGAAGGTCTACGACCTCGATTTCGGCCGCCGCTTTATCGAGTGTCGCGATGCCCGCAAGGTCAAAGCCGACCCTGAATTCATCCGCATGCGCGAAGTGATCCTGGCCGATATCAAGGACCAAGAGCACGCGTCACTCAACGCTGTTGCGGGAGCCTGATCATGAGCGATATGCCAATTGCGCCAGCCCCCGCCAAACCTGTGAAGCACAAAACCAGCCGCTACCGCGTGCTCGGCGAAGGCTCGAGCCTCGCCTATAATCTCATCAGTGTCGCGGCCCTGTTCGGGCTGTGGTGGGTGGCGACGCACGCCGGTTGGATCAAGCCGCTGTTTCTGCCGAAGCCGGAGTCGATCTGGTTTGCGTTCAAGCAGGCGATCAGCGGCGAACTCGATGGTCATACGCTCTGGGTGCATTTCCTGTGGAGCATGTACCGGGTGTTCTCGGCCTTCATTCTGGCCGTACTCATTGGCATTCCCGTTGGCATTGCCATGGGCGTCTCCCGCATCGCGCGCGGTATCTTCGATCCGCCACTGGAGTTCTACCGGCCGCTGCCGCCGCTCGCCTACCTGCCGCTGATGATCATCTGGTTCGGCATCGGCGAGAAGGCCAAGATCATCTTGCTGTTCCTATCGATCTTTGCCCCGGTGGTGCTAGCTGCGCGCGCTGGCGTCAAATCGATCAGCCAGGAGCAAATTCAAGCGGCAAGCTCGATGGGCGCATCGAAGTTTCAGGTGATCCGCCACGTCATTATGCCCGGCGCGATGCCGGAAATTCTGGTCGGTCTGCGCATCGGCATGGGCGTCGGTTGGACAACGTTGGTCGCCGCCGAAATGGTCGCCGCCGACGCCGGCCTCGGCAAAATGGTGTTCAACGCCTCCAACTTCCTGCGCACCGACGTCGTGATCCTCGGCATCCTCATCATTGGCATCGTCGCCACGGTGTTCGAACTGATCATGCGCTGGATCGAGCACCTAGCTGTGCCATGGAAGGGTAAGGTCTGATGGCAGGACGCTTGGCGATTGTCGGTGTCGTTATGCTCTTGATGTCTATTTGGGGCCTATCGCGTCACTCGCCTGTGGTGACTGATTAATCGCCGCTAAATTGCGTTGCCGATGTCATCGGCCCCCGCTGAAGTCTTACGTGGGGTGGCCGAATTCCCCTGGTTCCGCTGCATCAATACAAAATCAGCCATTAAACCTCGAAAATTCAGTATCTTGGGCGACGTAAGCGTTGACCGGTGCGAGCCTGATCGGCTAGCTTAGCTTTCTACATGGGAGCTGGGAGGCACACGACCATGGGCGGGAAAACCCTTACGCGCGCGGATTTGGCTGAGGCGGTCGTTGACCAAATCGGGCTACCGCGCAACGAGTCGCAGGATCTGGTGGAAACCATCCTCGGCGAGATATCCACAAGTTTAGCGCGCGGCGAGCAGGTCAAGCTGTCGTCGTTCGGGTCGTTCGGCATTCGCCAAAAAGGCGAACGTGTCGGGCGCAACCCGAAAACCGGCAAGGAAGTGCCGATCACGCCACGTCGCGTGCTGGTGTTCCGGCCGAGTAACATCATGAAAGACCGGATTAATTCCGGCCTCGGACGCACGGCCAACCGTAAGGCCGCCGAATAGCTGACAATCCGACTGTTGGCAGGAAACTGGGCGCGGAGTGGCGCTCAGCGGGGACGCCTGTGTCTTTGTCGCGTCGGCCTGGGGGCTGTAGCGGTCTGTTTCCGCATTTGCAGTGGCGAGCGCGGGCCTGGACGACTATGTAAAGGTTGAGCTCGTGCGAATCGGTCGTGCGAACATAGTGTTGCGTTAATTGCTTAACATGATGCGTCGTCGCCTAGCATCCAACACAGTCTTTCTGTGGTCCGGTGCAGGTTGCGGACGCGGCGCAGTTTGCGCCCCCAGCAGTTGACAGGAGCTGACCATGGCGAAAGCACAAGACGCTTTCCGGACGATCAGCGAGGTTGCCGACGAACTCGCCGTGCAGAAACATGTGCTCCGGTTTTGGGAGAACAAGTTTCCGCAGATCCGCCCGATGAAGCGGGGCGGCGGGCGGCGGTTCTATCGGCCCGACGATCTCGATTTGCTGCGCGGCATCCGCTATCTGCTGCATCGGGAAGGTTACACCATCAAGGGTGTGCAAAAGATCCTGCGCGAGCATGGTGCCGAGCACGTCAAGGCGTGCTGGCAGTCGGGAGCCGTTGCACTGCCGGTTGAAGTCGAAACCGTGCCGGTGCCGATGAAATTGAAGGGCGCGAAGGCCCCAGGTGCCGTCGCCAAAGAACCGCTCGATCTCACAACCCGGCTCGACGCGCTGGTGGCAGAGTTGGAGGCGGCTCAGGCCATCCTGCACGGTCGCCCGATCGCTCGTCGTCCCCTCGGTAAGACCGCACCGAAGATTGCTGCGCGCGGCGTGGCCCTCAAATCCACAGGCGGCAAAGCTACAACTGGTGTTGCTGCCGTAAAAAAAGCCCGTGGCCGGTGACAGGTTGAGCGCCCGCGATGCCTGACATCCCCATCACCGATGGTCTCTGGTTGGTTGATCGGCAGGCGTCGGCGGTGGCGCTGGAGACGCTGGAACGCCAATGTCCGCGACTGTCCATCGCTGACAAGTCCCGGGCGGACACTATGGCGCGGGAGCCCAACCCGCGTGCTGATCTTTGGCGCGCTGGGCGCATTGCGTTGCGGGTCGTTCTTGAGCAGGCCATGAACCGCGCAGGTCGATCAGCGTTGGCGGAACGGCTACGAGGCCATCCGTTTGATCTGACGGCGCATGGCGAGCCATCGCTGGTAGGCGCTCCGTTTGTTTTCAGCCAGTCCGATGCCGGGCCATACCTCCTAATCGGCGTGTCCTCGCAGGGGCGTATCGGCGTTGATCTGGAGCTGCCGCGGAGATTTGCGATGAGCGCGGCCCGGCAGGCGCGCGTGATCGCAGCGGCCCGTTGTTTGGCCGCTAGTGCCGTTTCCGAACCATTGAGCTTGCTGCAGGCCTGGACGCGGATTGAGGCCTTCGCTAAAGCGCGCGGTCCGAGCTTGGCGCGCGTGCTGACAGAGCTGGGTCTGATCGGCGTGGCGGCTACTAGTGAAAATGCGTCGCGAGCACGTGCGGTGGCCACCGGGAGCGGGTTTTTGACCCATGATCTGAGTTTGCCGCACGGCCTGATCGCGGCGGTGGCGCGCCCAAAGGGTATGCCCGTGCCACCGCTGACGCTGTTTGTGGCCGCCTGAGGCTTAGGCCCGTTTGAAGTTCACAATCGTGCCCGTGTCGATGAAGCTGGGCAGCGCCATTTCGACGAATAGCGGCGCAATCTCATCGGGTGTTGCCAGCGTCTCCGGCAGCTCGCCGGGGAAAGCTTTGGCGCGCATGCCGGTGCGGATCGGGCCGGGGTTAATGATGTTGGCGCGCACCAAGGTCGTCTCCGTCTCGTGCGCATAGGTTTTGACCAGCGCTTCTAGCCCCGCTTTCGACACGGCGTAAGGCCCCCAGTAGGCGTTCTTGGCGCTGGCCGCCCCCGAGGAGACGAAGATGGCGCGACCGGCATCCGATTTGCGCAACAGTGGGTCGAGGGTGCGGATCAGCCGCCAGTTGGCGTTCAGGTTGATCTCCATCACCTCGACCCACCCGTCGTTGGTGATGTGGGCGAGCGGCGACAGCGGGCCGAGCACGCCAGCATTGCCAACGACGATGTCGAGGTGCCCCCAGCGTTGGAACAGGGTGGGGCCGAGGCT
>JAYSVA010000458.1:0-2719 GCA_043718785.1 Hyphomicrobiaceae bacterium | reverse complement strand
ATTCTCATTGCGCGGGATCACAAAGCGCCACAAATCCTCAAGCATCGCGGCGCGCGCAACCGCAAGGGCGACTTTTTCGGGCCGTTCGCGTCGGCAGGAGCGGTCAACCGCACGGTCAATATGCTGCAACGTGCGTTCCTGCTGCGCTCGTGCTCGGACAGCGTCTTCGATGCGCGGACGCGGCCATGTCTGCTGTTTCAGATCAAGCGCTGCGCTGGTCCTTGCACCGGCGAGATTTCGCCCGAGGATTACGCCAAGCTGGTTGATGAAAGCGTGCAGTTCCTGCGCGGCGAAAGCCAGAACGTGCGGCAGATGTATCAACGCCTGATGACCGATGCTGCCGACAAGCTGGAGTTCGAGGAGGCGGCGAAGTTCCGCAATCGGCTGTGGGCGCTGGCGCACGTCACGGCCGACCAGACGATCAATCCCGAAGGCATCGAGGAAGCCGACGTGTTTGCAGCCGTGCAGGAAGGCGGACAGACGTGCATCCAGGTGTTCTTCTTTCGCACCGGCCAAAACTGGGGCAACCGCGCCTATTATCCGCGCGCTGATCGCTCGCTCGATGCGAGCGAAGTGTTGGATAGCTTCATCGCCCAGTTCTACGATGACAAACCGGTGCCGCGCCTGATCCTGCTGTCGCACGAGGTGCCGTCACAAGAGCTGCTGGCCGAAGCATTGTCGATCAAGGCGGACCGCAAGGTCGATATTCGCTGCCCGCAGCGCGGCAACAAAACCGGTCTGGTTGAGCACGCGCTGCAAAACGCCCGCGAGGCGCTGGCTCGCAAGATGGCCGAGACGTCGTCGCAGCGGACGCTGCTGGCAGGCGTGGCCGAGCGCTTCGGACTGGCAAAAGTGCCGCGCCGCATTGAAGTGTTCGACAACAGCCACATTTCTGGCACCAACGCCGTCGGCGGCATGATTGTCGCTGGCCCCGAAGGCATGGTGAAAAACCAGTACCGCAAGTTCAACATCAAGTCCGACGCTGTGACTCCGGGCGATGACTACGCGATGATGCGCGAAGTGTTCACGCGCCGGTTCAAACGCGTGGCGGAGGAGTTGCGTGGGACTGCTGCGGGTGCTGACAATGTCAACTCAACACTCACCACGTCTGGTCTCCCGGAAGCCGTTTCGACCGCAGGTCGATCCGGCTATCCGGGATCTTCACCAGCAGAGGATGGGCAGAAACGTGCCTCACCCGAAGCGGTGAAGACCCCGGATATTCACACGGCGGCAACCCGCCGAGTGAATTCCGGGGAACCAGAACGAGAGGATGACGACACTGACGACGACGACAGCGACGGCGGGCTCGACACGTCAGCATTTCCGACGATTCCGGATTTGATCCTCGTCGATGGTGGCGCGGGTCAGTTGGCAGTTGCCCGCGAGGTGCTGGCTGAATTCGGGCTGACCGACATCATTCCAGTTGTTGGCGTCGCCAAAGGGCCGGATCGCGATGCGGGACGCGAGCACTTTCATGTGCCGGGCAAACCGCGCTCGTTCATGCTCGAGCCGCGCGATCCGGTGTTGTACTTCGTCCAGCGGCTGCGCGATGAGGCGCATCGCTTCGCCATTGGCACGCACCGGGCGAAACGCGCCAAGGCGCTCGGCGTCAATCCGCTGGATGAGATCGAAGGCATTGGGCCGACGCGCAAACGCGCGTTGCTGACGCACTTTGGCTCGGCCAAATCAGTGTCGCGGGCGGGCGTCGAGGATCTGAAAGCGGTGCCAGGTATTTCGGCGCAGATGGCACAGGCGATTTACGACTTCTTCCACGATGGAAAGGGCGAAGACAGTCGCGGCACGCGCAACCCTGATCAGTAACGCCCGATAGACGATCACCTGTGTCCGCGAAGCCGAGGCATGCGAGCCAATTCCTGCTATGAGCTGCATCGAATCACAGCATTTGGGGACATTGGCGATGCAGACGACAGAGGCACTATTGCTGGGTTTGGTTGAGGGACTGACTGAATTCCTGCCGGTGTCATCAACCGGACATGTGCTGTTGGTCGGACATTTCCTTGGCATCAAATCACCGGGCCGAACGTTTGAGATTCTAATCCAGCTCGGCGCAATTCTGGCGATTCTGATCGTCTACTTCGGCAAGCTTTGGCACTTGCTGGTGACGCTGCCGTCCTCGCAGAAGACCCAGCGGTTCATCATCGCCATTCTCGTCGGGTTTCTGCCAGCGATGCTGATGGGGCTGATGTTCCATAAGTACATCAAGCAGTTGTTCGAGTTTCCGGTGGTCATCTGCGCCTCGCTGGTGATTGGTGGCATCATTCTGCTGGCGGTTGATCGGATGAACCTGAAGCCGACCGTTCATGACGTGATGGATTACACGCCGCTGCTGGCGTTCAAAATCGGCTGCTGCCAGGTTCTGTCCATGATCCCAGGCGTTTCACGATCAGGCGCAACCATAGTTGGCGCCATGCTGATGGGCTCAGATAAACGCACGGCCGCCGAATTCTCGTTCTTCCTGGCGATGCCGACGATGGTTGGTGCGTTCTCGTATGACCTGTTCAAGAACTACAAGTTGCTCAACGCGGCCGATGCGACGAACATTGCCATCGGCTTTGTCACCGCCTTCATCGTCGGCCTGATCGTGGTGCGCTACGCGCTGGCCTTCATCAGCAACTACGGCTTCGCGCCGTTCGCCTGGTGGCGCATTCTCGTCGGCGGCGCTGGTCTCGGCGCGCTAGCTGTGCTTGGCGGCTGAAAG